>NZ_JBIAZN010000010.1:0-213338 GCF_042899225.1 Streptomyces sp. NPDC000134 | reverse complement strand
CCGCCGCGGCCCCCCCGGGGGGGGGGGGGGGGCGCCGGGGGGGGGGGCCCCCCCCCCCCCCGCGGGGCGGGGGGGGGCGCGGGGGGGGGGGGGGCCCCCCCCGGGCCCCCCGGGGGGGGCCCCCCACTCACGTACCGGCGCGCGGCCTCAGCCCGTCTTGGCGAACTCCGCGAGGTAGGTCTCGCAGAACGCCTTCAGGTCGTCCGGCTTGCGGCTGGTGATCAGCCGGTTGGAGCCGTGGTCGCAGACCTTGACCTGCTCGTCGACCCAGGTCGCGCCCGCGTTGCGCAGATCGGTCGCGAGGCTGGGCCAGGAGGTCAGCACCCGGCCCCGTACGACGTCGGCCTCGACCAGCGTCCACGGGGCGTGGCAGATCGCGGCGACCGGGCGGCCCTGGTCGAAGAAGTCCTTGACGAACGCCACGGCCTTCTCGTCGGTGCGCAGGAAGTCGGGGTTGGCGACGCCGCCCGGCAGCACCAGGCCGCCGAAGGAGTCGGCCGACGTCTCGCCCACCACCTCGTCCACGGGGAAGGTGTCCGCCTTGTCGAGGTGGTTGAACGCCTGGACCTCGCCCGGCTGCGTCGACACCAGCACCGGTTCGTGACCGGCGTCCCGCGCCGCCCGCCACGGCTCGGTCAGCTCGACCTGCTCCACGCCCTCGGGCGCGGTCAGAAATGCGATGCGCATGATCTCTGTACGTCCTTTCGACATCTCAAGTGGGTCGGCCGTCACCCGGCGTCGCGGGCGTCCGGCTCGGCGCGGCTGATGTCGGCGAGCGCGGAGTCCGCCTCCCGGGCCGCGGCCAGGTCGCCGAGGCTGACCATGCCGACGGGCAGCCCGTTCTCCACCACCGGCAGCCGGCGTACCGCGTGCTCGCGCATCAGCGCCACCGCGTCCGCCACCGGGTCGTCGGGGCCGACCACCAGCGGATCGGGGGTGCACACCGACCGGACGCCCACCGCCAGCGGGTCGACGCCCTCGGCGACGGCCCGCACGGTGATGTCCCGGTCGGTGAGCACCCCGACCACGCGCTGCCCGTCGGCCACCACGACGTCGCCGATGTTCTGCCCGGCCATCAGCCGCGCCGCCTCCATGAGCGAGGCGTCCGGCCGGACGGCGACCACACCGGGGGTCATCACGTCCTTCACACGGGTGGTCATGATCCGGCCCTCCACTAACTGCCCGGAGCCGTGCCGGTGACCGCCTCGGCCAGCTCCTGGACCGTGCCGTAGCGCGCCTCGTGGGGCAGCGCCTGGACCCGTTCGACCAAGGCGTCGGGCGCGTGGCCGTGCCGCAGGGCGCGGGCCACCTCGCGCGGCGTCGCGGGGAACGTGCCGCGCGTCAGGTTCCGGGCCAGCTCCAGCCGGAGCGTCTCCAGTGACGACGGCCCCCGGCCCGGTGTGACCGGACCGTTCATGACCTCCGGGTCGTCCTCGGCGGTCGGCTCCGGGTCGTTCCACTCCTCGGTGCGCGTGGGGTGCCCGGACTTGAGCATTCCCTGCAGTTCGTGCTTCATCTCGTCGTCACGGTGGACGCTCAGCCGGTCGCTGCCTCGCTGCATGTCTCCCTCCACATCCTTCGGGGGTCCGCACCGCGTACCCGGCGAGCGCGCGGCGACACGGGAAACCGCGCGGGTTTGCCCGGTGCGGAGCGGGAACCCGCCCCGCACCCCCCACGCCTCACCCTCTCCTCCGGAAGGACGGACAGGACCATGGCGGTGCTGCTCGCTCTGCTCATCCCGGTCCTCATGCTCGGCGTGGTGCTGGCCCTCGGCTGTTACGAGGATCTGCTGCTGCCGGGCGCGGACGCCGAACCGACGCCCGACACCCCCGCCCCCGCCCTCGACCCGGCGGTCCCGGCCGCCGGGCCGGTCCCGGCTCCCGCCCCGGCCGGGACTGCCGCGGTTTCCCTCTGACGCCCTGCTCCGGGCCGCCCCTGCCGCCTCACACCGGCCGGTGCGGCCGGAGCAGGCGGGAAACCCGTCGGGTCACCCGCGCGGGGGCGCCGGTCCCGCGAACGGCCCAGGGCGGCGCGCGGGACGGGGCCGGGCGGGCTGTGATGGCCGCAGGGGGCGCGAGTGCCGTGCCCCCCGAGCCGTCGCTCGAAGGAGCCCGCCCCATGCGCCGCACCGCCCGCGCCCTGTCCGTCGCCGCCCTGGCCGGCGCCGCCCTGACCACCGGCCCCGCACCCGGCCACGCGGCCCCGGCCGTCCGCGGGACGGCGGCCCCGGCCGGGCCGGTACGTGCGGTGGGTGCGGCGGGCCCGGCTGGGCCGGTACGTGCGGTGGGCGCGGCTGGGCCGGTACGTGCGGTGGGCGCGGCTGGGCCGGTACGTGTGGCGGGCGCGGGCGGGCCGGTACGTGCGGTGGGTGCGGCTGAACCGGTACGTGCGGCGGGCCCGGCTGAACCGGTACGTGCGGCGGGCCCGGCTGGACCGGTACGTGCGGCGGGTGCGGCCGGACCTGTACGTGCGGTGGACCCGGTCGGGCCGGCCGAGGCGGAGGAACCGCTTGACTCGGAGCTGCCGGAGATCCCCGACGCGGACGAACCGCTCGACGAGGAGATCCCGGACGCCGGGGAGCCGCCCGGCCCGGCCGAGGTCCCCGGGGAACCGGCCGGGGCGGAGGCGGGGCGGCGGCCCGGCGGCCGGGAGCCCGCCGCCGAGGTCAGCCCCGGGACCGTCGAACCGGGCGGCACCGTCACCGTGTCCGTCTCCTGCCCCGGCGTCCACGGCACCGCGCCGGCCGTCCTGGACGCCACCTCGCAGGCGTTCGACGAGGGCACGGTCGCGCTCCGCAAGGTCCCCGGCGACGACGACAAGGGCGCCGGACCCGCCTACCGGGGCACCGCCCGTATCGCCCCCGCCGCGAACTTCGAGGGCGGCCCGGACTCCGCCGGCCCCGACACCGACTGGACCGTCGACGGCACCTGCCCGGGGCCGCGCGGCGCCGGGGGACCCGCGTGGAGCGCCACGTTCACCGTGCTCAGGCCGGGCGGCAAGCCCTGCCCCGAGCCGGTCCGGCCGGGCGGCCACTGCGGCACCACCAAGCCGCCCTGCCCGGTGACCGTGCGCCCCGGCGAGCCCTGCGACGCCCCGCCGCCCCCGCACGGCGTGCACGCCGGCCAGGGCGGCGCCTTCACCGACTCCGTCCCCGCCCTGGTCGCCGGCGGCGTCCTGATCGCGGGCGCGCTCGCCGCCGCCGCCCACCGGCTGCGCTTCCGGGACCGCGCGGCCGGCCGCTGACCGCGCGTTCCTCCGTGATCCGCGCGACCCGTTCCCGCAGCCATGGTCCGGGGGCGGGGTGGGTACTCAGAGGACGGGCGGGCGGGACGGGCCCGGCGAGGCGTACGACACCGGGCGGACCGGGCGGAGGTACGGATGGGGCGCACGGTCACCGAAGGGCACGGCCCCGTCCGGTACGGGCCGCCGCTCCCCGACGACGGCCTGCCGCTGCCCCCGGAACTCACCGAAGTGCTCGCCGGCGCCGCCGGCCGCGCCGCCGCCGACCCGGCCGGCGGCGCCCCCGCCCTGCTGGACGCCGCCCGCGGCTACTGGGACCGCCGCGGCCTGCCCACCGAATCCGGCCGGGTCGCCGCCGCCCCCGGCGCCCCGCCGCTGCTGCTGGCGCTGACCGCCGCGCTCGGCGGCGACGTCCTGGTGCCCAGACCCTGCGCCGCCTGGTGGGCGCCGTACGCCCGGCTGATCGGCAGACCCGTCTTCCACGTGCCCACCCCCGCCGAGTCCGGCGGCGTCCCCGACCCGTACGCCCTGCTGGAGACCGTCCGCCGGGTCCGCGCCGAGGGCGGCGACCCCAGGCTGCTGGTGCTCTCCGTCGCCGACGACCCCACCGGCACCGTCGCCCCGCCCGAACTGCTGCACGAGACCGTCGAGGCCGCCGCCGGCGAGGGCCTGCACCTGGCCGCCGACGAGACCTGGCGCGACACCCTGCACGGCCCCCACGCCACGATGCTGCTCAGCCCGGCCGAGATGCTGCCCGAGCACGTCACCGTCGTCACCGACCTGGCCGGCGCGCTGCTCCCGCCGGGCTGGCCCGCCGCCGTCGCCCGCTTCCCCGCCGGCGCCGCCGGGGACGCCCTCCACGCACGCGTGCTCGACGTGCTCACCGCGCTCGGCGCCCGCGTCGCCTCCCCGGTCACCGCCGCCGCCGCGTACGCCCTGGCCGAACCCGCGCCGGTCACCGCCCGCCGCGCCGCCGCCGTACGCCTGCACGCACGGGTGGCCGCCGCCGTGCACGCCGCCGTCACCGGCGCGGGCGCGCTGTCCCGGCCGCCCCGGGCCGGCCGCCACCTGTACGCCGACCTCTCCCCGCTGCGCGGCGCGCTCGCCGGGCGGGGCGTCGGCGATGCCCAGGAACTGGAGGACTTCCTCACCGGCCGGCTCGGCCTGCCCGCCCCCGGCGGGCACCGCTTCGGCGACGACCTCGCGACCCCGCGCGTACGGCTGTCCACCGGGCCCCTGCTGGGCGCCTCGGACGAGCAGCGCGCGGCCTGTCTCACCGCACCCGATCCACTGGAACTGCCACACCTGCAACGCGCGTTGAACGATCTGAAGACAGTCTTCGACGATCTGCGCGACGCCCAGCGATGGGAGCCTCACCGATGACGCAGCAGTCCGAGCCGACCACCACCACGCCCGTCGGGGACACCGGCGCCCCGGCGGGCACGTCACCGCTGACGCCCTCCCCGCCGCCCGCCGCGCCCCGCCCGCTGGGCGAGCGCCGGGTGTGGCCGCGCACCTTCCACGACCGGCTGACCACCCCGCTGCCCGGCCTGAGGGCCGCCGCCCGGTTCGCCCGCGAGGGCGCCGTCAGACCCGGCCCCGAGGGTCTCGCCGGCATCCCCCACCTGCCGTACGAACCGGGCCCGCTGCCCCGCGTGGACGCCCGCACCGTCGCCGTCACCTGGGCGGGGCACGCCAGTTGGGTGGTGCGGGTCGGCGGGCTGACCGTCCTCACCGACCCGGTCTGGTCCCGGCGCATCCTGGGCACCCCGGCCCGGATCACGCCCGTCGGCGTCGCCTGGGACGCGCTGCCGCCCGTCGACGCGGTCGTCATCAGCCACAACCACTACGACCACCTGGACGCCCCCACCCTGCGCCGACTGCCGCGCGACACCCCGGTGTTCGTCCCGGCCGGGCTCGGCCGCTGGTTCCGCCGCCGCAAGTTCACCCGGGTCACCGAGCTGGACTGGTGGGAGGCGGCCGAACTGCGCGGCGTCCGCTTCGACTTCGTACCGGCCCACCACTGGTCCAAGCGCACCCTCACCGACACCTGCCGCACCCTGTGGGGCGGCTGGGTCCTCACCGACCCCGACGGCCGGCGGGTGTACTTCGCCGGGGACACCGGCTACGGCCACTGGTTCGAGCGCATCGGCCGCCGCTACCCCGGCATCGACCTCGCGCTGCTGCCCATCGGCGCCTACGACCCGCGCTGGTGGCTGAGCGACGTGCACTGCGATCCGGAGGAGGCGGTCCAGGCCGCCCAGGACCTCGGGGCCCGCCGGATGGCCCCCATGCACTGGGCCACCTTCGTCCTCTCCGCCGAGCCCGTCCTGGAACCCCTCACCCGGGTCCGGGCCGCCTGGCAGCGGGCGGGCCTGCCCCGCGAGCACCTGTGGGACCTGCCGGTGGGCGCCTCCCGCGTCCTGGACCGCGGATAGCGGCGGGGGAGGGCTACGCCTTCGCCGGGCGCCGCATCCGCTTCCACAGGCCCGGCGCCACGCCGACCACCACCGTCAGCACCACCGCCGCCGCCACGCCCTCCCACGGCTCCTTGAACAGCGAGCCGCCGAGTATCCCGATGAGCTGGTACGTCACCGCCCACGCCAGACAGGCGGGAAGGTTGCCGCGGACGAAGCGCCGCACCGGCCACTTCGCCATCAGACAGGCCAGCATCACCGGGATACGGCCGGCCGGCACCAGCCGGGACAGCACCAGCACCGCCACCCCGTGCCCGGCGAGCTTCTCCTGCGCCTGCGCCAGCCTGTCCTCGGGCGCCCGCGAGCGGATCGCCTCCAGCCAGCGCGACCCGTTCTTCGACTTCATCCCGCGCCGGCCCAGCCAGTACAGCGCCAGGTCCCCGAGGAACGCCGCCAGCGAGGCCGTCAGGAACACCATCCCCAGCGAGATCGCCGTCCGGTGGAACGCCACCACCGCCGCCGAACTCACCAGCGCCCCCGTCGGCACCACCGGCACCAGCGCCCCGATCAGCACCAGCAGGAACAGCGACGGATAGCCGAGCGCCTGCTGCGTCGTGTCCGGCGGAATCACCGTGACGGCGGCGAGCCAGGTCACCGGGCAGCCTCCAGCCGCACGCTCTCCCCGTGCCCGAGCCGGTGCACCGCCACCCCCGGTGCGCGCAGCGCCGCCAGGCGCGCGAACTCGTCGCCCGGCGTGTGGAACTCGTGGGGGCGCACGGCGTCCATCCCGATCGGCCAGTACGTGCCGTAGTGCACCGGCACCGCGCTGCCCGGCGACAGTCGCGCCAGCGCCTCGGCCGCCCGCCCCGGGTCCAGGTGCCCCTCACCGAGGTACGGCCCCCAGCCGCCGACCGGCAGCAGCGCCGCGTCGACCGGACCGACCTCCTCGGCCATGCCGTCGAAGAGGGCGGTGTCCCCGGCGAAGTACGTCCGGCCCTCGCCCTCGATGACATAGCCCAGCGCGGGGGAGCGGCGCGGTCCCAGCGGCAGCCGCCGCCCGTCGTGTTCGGCGGGCACCACCCTTATCCGCAGATCCCCGGCGGCCGTCTCGTCGCCCGGCAGGACCTCGGTCAGCGAGAGGTGGGAGAGCCGGCGCAGACCCGGCACGGTCCGGGGCGCGCCCCGGGGCACGAGCAGGCGCGTGCCCGGCGCGAGCCGCGCGAGCGACGGCACATGCAGATGGTCGGCGTGCAGATGGGACACCAGCGCGATGTCGGCACGCCAGGCGCTCGACGGCGGAAGTGCGCCCCTCCTGCGGCGCAGATGCGCCAGACGCCGGGCGAACAGGGGATCGGTGAGAACGCGTATGCCCGAGTCCTCGACCGTGCAGGTGGCATGACCCCACCAGGTGACCTCCACCGGCACCTCTTTGCCTCCTTCGCGCGACTCCCCGCAGCCTACGTCCAGGAGTAGGGTCGGCGGCGAAAACCGGAGGTGAGAGGGGGACGCCATGGGACCGGTGAGGGTGACGGCGATCGCGAGTCTGACGCCGCTGGAGGAACTGGACGCCGATCCCTTCCTGGTGGACTCCCGCAGCCAGCACGCCATGTGCGCCCGCTGGGCCGCCGAGCAGGGCTACGTCGTCACCCGGGAACTGCTGGTGAGCGGATTGCGCCCGGACCACGACGCCCTGTGGGACGGGGTCCGCCCGGGACGCGACCTGTTCGTCGCGCCCAGCCTCCGGGTCCTTCGCAGCGCCCTCGCCTCCGTGGACGGCTTCACCGCCGAGTGCGCCCGGCGCGGGGTCCGGGTGGAGACCGTCGGCCACGCGGAACCCCGCTACGACGCCTGGATGAAGGCGTGCGTGCACCGCCGCCTGTCCATGCCGACGGCCGGCTACGACGGCCGCTGACCCCCGCCTCCGAGGGGGGACGAACAGCAGGTCCCGGGCGTTGTGGCAGGGTGGTGGGGGTCCGCGCCGAGGGCGGGCCCGGGACGTGAGGTGTGCGAAGCGTGGGTGGAGGGCGTTGGCGGCGGGTCGCCCGCCAGATCGGCCGGAGCGTCGCGGTGTGGGCGGTCTCCACGGTCACCATGCTGGTGCTCGCCGGCCTGCTGCCGGACTTCCAGCTCCAGTCCCCCGACGGCGACAGCGCCACCCGGATCGCGGTCACCGCCGCGTTCGGCGCCGGCGCCTTCGGCCTGCTGTCGGCGCTGGTGTGGCCGCTGCTGGTCCGGCTGCTGCTGCTGGTCCCGGCCCTGGTCCTCGGGCTGCTGGTGTTCTTCCTCAACGGCGCGCTGCTGCTGGTCGCGCTCCGCGTCAACCCCTCCGCGCACGGCGCCGCCGCCCCGGAGACCGCGGTGGTCGTCGCCGCCGTGATGTCCGCCGTCGCCTCCGCCACCGGCGCCGCCCTCGCGGTCCGCGACGACGACGCCTACCGCCGCCGGCTCTCCCGCCTGGCCGACCGCCGCCGCGGCTCCGGGCCGCCCTGCCCGCCCGGCCCCGGCACCGTCTTCGTGCAGTTGGACGGCGTCGGCCACGACGTGCTGCGGGCCGCCGCCGACAAGGGCCTGATGCCCACCGTGGCCCGCTGGACGGGGGCCGGCCCGGAGCCCGCCAGCCACCGCCTGACCCCCTGGCGCACCGACTGGTCCAGCCAGACCGGCGCCAGCCAGCTCGGCATCCTGCACGGCAGCACCTTCGACGTCCCGGCGTTCCGCTGGTACGAGAAGGACAGCCGGGAGGTGATGGTCTGCAACCGCCCCTCCAGCGCCGCCGAGCTCCAGCGCCGCGCCGTCGAGCGCACCGGCGACGGCGGGCTGCTCACCTTCGACGGCGCCAGCCGCGGCAACCTGTTCAGCGGCGGCGCCGACGAACAGGCCCTGGTGCTCTCCATCGCCGTGCGCCGCCGCAGCCGCGAGACCCGCTCCCGCGCCGGGTACTTCGCCTACTTCTGCGACCCGGCCAACGCGGTGCGCACCGCCCTGTCCTTCGTCGCCGAGGTCGGCCGCGAGATCGGCCAGTCCACCCGGGCCCGCTTCCGCAAGGTCCGCCCCCGGGTCTCGCGCGGCGGCCTCTACCCGTTCGTCCGCGCCTTCGCCACCGTCGTCGAGCGGGACGTCGTGGTCGCCGCCGTGATGGGCGACATGCTGGCCGGCCGCACCGCCGTCTACGCCGACCTGGTCGCCTACGACGAGGTGGCGCACCACTCCGGGCCGCTCGGCCGGGACGCCGAGCAGGTCCTGCGACGCCTGGACCGGTCGCTGGCGCTGATCGAGAAGGCCGCCGAGCACGCCCCCCGCCCGTACCGGATCGTGGTCCTCTCCGACCACGGCCAGAGCCCCGGCGAGACCTTCCAGGCCCGCTACGGCCTGACCCTGGCCGACCTGGTCCGGGCGGGCTGCGGGCTGCCCGTGCCGCGCCGGGCGCGCCGCACCCGCAGCGGCGCCGAGGCCCGCAACACCGTCCGCGCGGCGATGGGCCGGCCCGTGGAGGAGGGCGCCGGGCAGCACCGCCCCGCGACCCGCGGCGCCGAGCCGCTGGTCCTGGCCTCCGGCAACCTGGGCCTGGTCTCCTTCCCGGACGTCCCGCACCGGATGAGCCGGGAGGAGATCGACGCCCGCCACCCCGCGCTGCTCACCACCCTCGCCAACCACCCCGGCATCGGCTTCCTGCTGGTGCGCAGCGAGCGGCACGGCGGCCTGGTGCTCGGCGCGCGAGGCGCGGAGACACCCCTGGACCGCCTCGACGAGGACCCCGGCCCGCTGGCCCCCTTCGGACCCGGTGCCGCCGACGCGGTGCGCCGCACCCACTCCTTCCCGCACACCGCCGACATCATGGTCAACTCCTTCCACGACCCGGCCGACGGCGAGGTCCTCGCCTTCGAGGAGCAGATCGGCTCGCACGGCGGGCTCGGCGGCGCCCAGTCCAAGGCGTTCCTGCTGTCACCGACGGACTTCTCCCCGCCGGTCTCCGAAGGGACGGAACTGGTCGGCGCCGAGCGGGTGCACCAGGTGCTGCGGCGCTGGCTGCGGGAGTCCGACGGCCCCCAGGTGCCGCTGGACGATCCACGGCTCACGGTCCGCGAACCCGCACCTTTTGCGGTGCCCGACGGGGTCGTACAGGACAAAAGCGCCTGATTTGGCGGGGTGTACGGCCATGTCCGACCATGGTCGGCGGCCCGGCGATCCCGGGCAGCAGTTCGAAGAGAGGCGCACCACCCCATGCACGTCCCCGGGACCGTCCCCCCGTCGGCTCCGGCCCCCGCCGGCGACCCCGGCCGGCACGCCCGCCGGTTCGGGCTGCCCGTGGCCACCGCCCTGGTCATGGGCAACATCATCGGCGGCGGCATCTTCCTGCTCCCGGCCTCCGTCGCCCCGTTCGGCACCGTCAGCCTGCTCGCCTTCGGCGTGCTCACCGTCGGCGCGATCGCCCTCGCCCTGGTCTTCGGCCGGCTCGCCGCCCGCGACCCGCGCACCGGCGGCCCCTACGTCTACGCCCGCGAGGCGTTCGGCGACTTCGCCGGGTTCCTCGCCGCCTGGGCGTACTGGATCACCACCTGGGTCTCCAACGCGGCCCTCGCCGTCGCCGCCGTCGGCTACCTCGACGTCCTGGTCCCGGTGAACGACCACCGCTGGACCGCCTGCCTGGCCGCCCTCGCCCTGCAGTGGCTGCCCGCGCTCTCCAACTTCGCCGGCACCCGGTACGTGGGCGCCGTCCAGATGGTCTCCACCGTGCTGAAGTTCGCGCCGCTGCTGCTGGTCGCCGTCGGCGGCCTGTTCTTCTTCGACGCAGGCAACCTCGGCCCGTTCGACGCCTCCGGCGGCGGCACCGTCGGCGCGGTCTCCGCCTCCGCCGCGATCCTGCTCTTCTCCTACCTCGGCGTGGAGTCCGCCGCCGTCAGCGCCGGCGAGGTCAAGGACCCCCGGCGCACCGTCGGCCGCGCCACCGTCATCGGCACCGCGGGCGCCGCCCTGGTCTATCTGCTGGGCACCCTCTCCGTCTTCGGCACCGTCCCCCACGACCGGCTGGTCCACTCCACCGCCCCCTTCTCGGACGCCGTGAACGCCATGTTCGGCGGCTCCTGGGGCGGCTGGGCGGTGGCGCTGGCCGCGCTGGTGTCCATGACCGGCTGCCTCAACGGCTGGACGCTGCTGAGCGCCCAGACCCCCTACGCCGCCGCCCGCGACGGGCTGTTCCCGGCCGCGTTCGCCCGCAGGCGGCGCGGGGTGCCCACGGTCGGCGTCGGCGTCACCGTGGTGCTGGCCTCGCTGCTCACCGTCTACAACTACACGTCCGGCTCGGCGAAGGTCTTCGAGATCCTGGTGCTGGTCACCACGTTCACCGCGACCGTGCCCTATCTGCTGGCCACCGCCGCCCAGTTGTTCCACCTGCTGTCCGGCCGCGCCGAACTGGTCGACCGGGGACGGCTGGTGCGGGACGCCGTGGTCGCGGCGGTGGCGGCGGCCTTCTCGCTGTGGCTGGTCGCCGGGGCCGGTTACGCGGCCGTCTACCAGGGCGTGCTGTTCCTCTTCGCGGGCGTGCTGGTGTACGCGGTGATGGCGGGCCGCCGCAACCGCCGGAGCCGTTCAGCCACCGGTGAACCCCCGTTCCCCGTGGAGCGGGCCGGAGTGTGATCGGATAGGGAGCCGAGGAATCCGTAACTGCGAAAGGAACCGCCGTGGCAACCACGCGCTCCGCACACACCGTCTGGGAAGGCAACCTGCTCCAGGGCAACGGTGTCGTCACCTTCGACTCGTCCGGCATCGGCGAGCAGCAGGTGTCGTGGCCGTCGCGCGCCGAGCAGGCGAACGGCCGGACCAGCCCCGAGGAGCTGATCGCCGCCGCCCACTCAAGCTGCTTCTCCATGGCGCTGTCGAACGGTCTGGCCAACGCGGGCACCCCGCCCACCAAGCTGGTCACCTCGGCCGACGTCACCTTCCAGCCGGGTGAGGGCATCACCGGCATCCACCTCACCGTGGAGGGCACCGTCGACGGCCTCGACGACGACGCGTTCGTCGCCGCCGCCGAGGACGCCAAGAAGAACTGCCCGGTGAGCCAGGCCCTGACCGGCACCACCATCACGCTCTCGGCCAAGCTCGCCTGAGCACCGGCCGGGCAGGGGGCGGTCACAGACCCGCCCGCTCCCAGCCCGGCCGGTCCGGACGCGGCCCCAGTCGCCGGGGGTCGCGCGAGCGGTAGACGACGTACGGCCGGACCAGGTACTGCACCGGCGCGCTGAACATGTGCACCAGCCGCGTGTACGGCACCAGCGCGATCAGCACCATGCCGACGACCGCGTGCACCTGGTACAGCACCGGCACGCCCGTCATCAGGGCCGTGTCCGGGCCGAGCCGGAACAGGCTGCGCGACCAGGGCGCGATGGTGGTCCGGTAGTCGTAGCCGGTGCCGGTGGAGTGGGCGAGCTTGGCCACCATGCCGAGGACGATCGCGGCCAGCAGGAAGACGTACATCACCTTGTCGTTGGCGGTCGTCGCCTTGAACACGGGGGCGTTGGTGCGGCGCCGGTAGACCAGGGCGGCGATCCCGGCGACCGTCAGCGCCCCGGCCGCCGTGCCGCCGATCAGCGAGAACAGGTGGTAGGCCCGCTCGTTCACACCGACCGCGGACGTCCACGACTCGGGCACGAACAGGCCGATCAGATGGCCGACGAGGACGAACAGGATGCCGTAGTGGAACACCGGCGAGGCGATGTTCAGCAGTTTCGACTCGTACACCTGGGAGGACCGGGAGGTCCAGCCGAACCGGTCGTAGCGGTGCCGCCAGACCAGCCCGGCGACCAGCGACAGGAAGGCGAGGTAGGGCAGGACGCCCCAGAGGAAGGCGGTCATCGGCGGGCTCCGGCGGTCGCGGGCGGCAGGGTGGCGCACACCGCGTCCAGCACGCGGGCGTAGGGCGTGCCGTACGCGGTGAGCCGGGAGCGGAGCTGCTCCAGGGCGTCGCGGTACTCGACGAGCAGGCCCGTCTCCCCGGAGCGGGAGGTGAACTCCAGCACGGCCGGGAGGAAGTCGGGGAGTTCCTCGCCGGTGCACTCCAGGCCGTGGGCGCGGTACAGCTCCTTGAAGCGGACCAGGGACATGCCGCGCCGCCGGGTGTCGCCGTCGCTCCACCAGCTCAGGTACAGGCTGTGCCGGTTCTTGAAGTCGAAGACCTCCACGTAGTGCGCCTGGAGGTCCCCCGGTGGCGTGCGGGCCGCGTGGTCGGTGAACTCCCGCAGCGGCGGCGCCGCCTCGCGCAGCAGCGGCAGCCGGGCCCGGAAGCCGTCGTCCGGGTAGGTCAGACAGAGCGCCGCCGCCTGGTACAGCACCTCGAAGCCGGGCATCAGACCTCCTCCTGGTCGTCGGCGGTCTGCCGCCGGCGCAGCTTGTGGAAGTTCTCCACCGGCACCAGCGGCAGCCGCTTGCGTCCCGAGTCCTGTCCGAACGGTCCGTCGCCGTCCACCGCGCAGGTGTCCGGCAGCGCGGACGCCTCCAGCCGGTGCGCGTCCCCGACGGCGGCCGTCGGGATGACGTACCGCTCCTCGTACTTGGCGATGGCCAGCAGCCGGTACATGTCCTCGACCGCCTCCGGCGTCATGCCGACGGCGGCCGGGACCTCCGGGTCGGGGTCCTCGCCGAGGGTGACGGCCCGCATGTGGGCGCGCATCGCGGCGAGCTTCTCCAGCGAGGCCCGCACCGGAGCGGTGTCCCCGGCCGCGAACAGCTCCGCCAGGTACTCCAGCGGGATGCGCAGGGTGTCGATGGCGCCGAACAGGTTGCCCGCGTCCTCCCCGTCGTGCCCGGTCCCGGTCAGCGCGTCCACCACCGGCGACAGCGGCGGGATGTACCAGACCATCGGCATGGTCCGGTACTCCGGATGCAGCGGCAGCGCCACCCGGTACCGGCTGACCAGGGCGTGCACGGGCGAGCGCCGCGCCGCCTCCAGCCAGTCGTACGGGATGCCCGCCGCCTCGGCGGCCCGCCGCACCGCGGGGTCCTCCGGGTCGAGGAACACGTCCAGTTGCGCCCGGTACAGGTCCCGTTCGTCCGGGACCGCGGCGGCGGCCGCCACCTTGTCGGCGTCGTAGAGCAGCACGCCCAGATAGCGCAGCCGGCCCACGCAGGTCTCCGAGCAGACGGTGGGCTGGCCGGCCTCGATCCGCGGGTAGCAGAAGGTGCACTTCTCGGCCTTGCCGGTGCGGTGGTTGAAGTACACCTTCTTGTACGGGCAGCCGGTCACGCACATCCGCCAGCCCCGGCAGCGGTCCTGGTCGACCAGGACGACGCCGTCCTCGGACCGCTTGTACATCGCCCCGGACGGGCAGGAGGCCACGCACGAGGGGTTGAGGCAGTGCTCGCAGATGCGCGGCAGATAGAACATGAAGCTCTCCTCGAAGGCGAACTTCACCTTGTCGGAGACCTGCCGGCGGGTGCGTTCCACCATGGGGTCGAGGTCGCCGTAGGCGGGGGCGCCGCCGAGGTTGTCGTCCCAGTTCGACGACCAGGTGATCTTCATGGGCTTGCCGTCGAGCTGGGAGACGGGCCGGGCCACCGGGTAGTCGCCGCCGAGCGGGGCGTCGGTCAGGTTCTTGTAGTCGTACGTCCAGGGCTCGTAGTAGTCCTTGATCTCCGGCAGCTTCGGGTTGGAGAAGATCCCGGCGAGCTTCTTCAGCCGGCCGCCCGCCTTGAGCCGCAGGGCGCCGCGCCTGTTCAGCTCCCAGCCGCCGCGCCACTTGTCCTGGTCCTCGTAGCGGCGGGGGTAGCCCTGGCCGGGGCGGGTCTCGACGTTGTTGAACCAGACGTACTCCATGCCCCGGCGGTTGGTCCACGCCTGTTTGCAGGTGACCGAACAGGTGTGGCAGCCGATGCACTTGTCGAGGTTCATCACCATGGCGATCTGGGCCATCGGACGCATCAGTACGTCACCTCCTGGCTCCGGCGGCGGATCACCGTGACCTCGTCGCGCTGATTGCCGGTCGGGCCGAGGTAGTTGAACGCCCAGGACAACTGGGCGTAGCCGCCGACCAGATGGGTGGGTTTGAGGAGCAGACGGGTCAGGGAGTTGTGCACGCCGCCGCGCATCCCGGTGGTCTCCGCCAGCGGCACGTTGACGGTGCGTTCCTGCGCGTGGTGCATGTAGACGGTGCCGGCCGGCATCCGGTGCGAGACGATCGCGCGGGCCACCACGACCCCGTTGCGGTTGACCGCCTCGATCCAGTCGCCGTCGGCCACCCCGATCGCGTCGGCGTCCTGCGGGGCCATCCAGATCACCTGGCCGCCCCGGGAGAGGGAGAGCATGAACAGGTTGTCCTGGTACTCGGAGTGGATCGACCACTTGTTGTGCGGGGTGAGGTAGCGGACGGTCACCTCGCGGGTGCCGTCCGGGCCGAGCCGGGGCTCGCCGAACAGCCGGTTCATGTCCAGCGGCGGCCGGTAGACGGGGAGCGCCTCGCCCAGCTCGTGCATCCAGTCGTGGTCGAGGAAGAAGTGCTGCCGGCCGGTGAGGGTGTGCCAGGGCTTGAGGTGCTCGGTGTTCAGGGTGAACGGCGCGTAGCGGCGCCCGCCGGTCTCGCTGCCCGACCACTCCGGCGAGGTGATCACCGGCACCGGCGCAGCCTGGGTGTCGGCGTAGCCGATCCGCTTGCCCTCGTGCTCGGCGGCCAGGTGGGCCATCGGCTGCCCCGTCTTCTTCTCCAGGGTGCGGAAGCCCTGGACGGCGAGGCGGCCGTTGGTGGTGCCGGACAGCGTGAGGATGGTGTTCGCCGCCTTCACCGCCGTGTCCAGCGCGGGGCGCCCGTCGGCGGGGCCGCCGCGTACCGTGCCGTTCAGGTGCCGCAGCTTCTCCGCCTCCTCGTCCGGGCGCAGGGCGATGCCCTTGGCGGGCAGGCCCTTGGCCTCCACGAGCGGACCCAGCGCGGCGAACTTCGCGCCGATCGCCGTGTAGTCCCGTTCCACGACGGCCAGCGCGGGCATGGTCCGCCCCGGCTCCGGCTCGCACTCGCCGCGCCGCCAGTCCCGGACCACGCCGCCCGGCTGCGCGGTCTCGGCGGGGGTGTCGTGCTGGAGCGCGGAGGCGACCAGGTCCTTGCGGACGCCCAGATGGGTGACGGCGAGTTCGCTGAGCTTGTCGGCGAGCGCCTTGAAGGTGTCGAAGTCGGTGCGGGCCTGCCAGGGCGGGTCCACGGCCGGCGAGAAGGCGTGCACGAAGGGGTGCATGTCCGTGCTGGACAGGTCGTGCTTCTCGTACCAGGTCGCGGCCGGCAGCACCACGTCGGACAGCAGGGTGGAGGAGGTGTGCCGGAAGTCCAGCGACAGCAGCAGGTCGACCTTCCCCTCCGGCGCCTCGTCCCGCCAGACGACGTCCCGGGGCCGCTCCCCGGGCGCCGCCTGTTCGGCCCGCAGCGAGGAGTGGGTGCCGAGCAGGTGCTTGGTGAAGTACTCGGCGCCCTTGGCCGAGGAGCCCAGCAGGTTGGACCGCCACAGCGTCACGATCCGCGGCCAGTTCTCGGGCGCGTCGGGGTCCTCGCAGGCGAACCTCAGCGTCCCCGCGCGCAGTTCGGCCACCGCCCTGGCCACCGGGTCGCCGAACGCCTCGCCCAGCTCCAGGGGGTTGCGGTCGAAGGTCGGGTACGACGGCATCCACCCCGAGCGGGCCGACAGGGCGAGGCAGTCGGCGGCGGTCATCCCCGCCAGGGCGCCCCCGGCCAGCGGTGAGGCGAGGACGTCGGCGCCGAACCGGTCGTAGCGCCACTGGTCGGTGTTGAGGAACCAGTACGCGGTGCCGATCATCTGCCGGGGCGGGCGCGACCAGTCCAGGGCGCCGGCGAGGGAGGCCCAGCCGGTCAGCGGGCGGCACTTCTCCTGGCCCACGTAGTGCGCCCAGCCGCCGCCGTTGCGGCCCTGGCAGCCGGTGAGCTGGAGCAGCGCGAGGAAGGTGCGGTAGATCGTCTCGGAGTGGAACCAGTGGTTGGTGCCCGCGCCCATCAGGATCATGCAGCGGCCCCCGGACCGCTCGGCGGTCCGCGCGAACTCCCGGGCGACGCGCACGCAGGCCGCCGCCGGGACCGAGGTGTGGGTCTCCTGCCAGGCGGGGGTGCCGGGCGCGGCGGCGTCCTCGTAGGAGGCCGGCCAGTCGCCCGGCAGCGCGGGGCGGCCGACGCCGTACTGGGCCAGCAGCAGGTCGAACACCGTCGTCACCAGCGGGCCGTCCGGTCCGCCCAGACGGGTCGCGGGCACCCCGCGCCGGACCACGTCCCCGCGGCCCTGCCCGTGCGGGCCGCCGTCGGTGTCGAAGCGGGGCAGCAGCACCTCGACGCCCGTCGCGGCCCCGTGACCGCCCAGGCTGAGCCGGGGGCGCACGTCCCCGAGATCGAGGTTCCAGCGGCCCTGGTCCGCCTCGTTCCAGCGGAAGCCGAGCGAGCCGTTGGGGACCACGGCCCGGCCCGTCTCCTCGTCCAGCACCACCGTCTTCCACAGCGCGTCCTCGCCGCCCTGCCCGAGGTCGGCGGCGCGCAGGAACTTCGCGGGCACGTACGCCCCGTCCCGCTCGGTGAGCGTCACCAGGAACGGCAGATCGGTGAAGCGCCGTACGTAGTCCGTGAAGAAGGGCGTCTCCCGGTCGACGAAGAACTCCTTCAGCACCACGTGCCCCATGGCCAGCGCCAGCGCCCCGTCCGTGCCCGGGTGCGGATGCAGCCACTGGTCGGCGAACTTGGCGTTGTCGGCGTAGTCCGGCGCCACGACCACGACCTTCTGCCCCCGGTAACGGGCCTCCGCCATCCAGTGCGCGTCCGGCGTCCGGGTCACCGGCAGATTCGTCCCCCACATGATCAGATACTGGGCGTCCCACCAGTCGCCCGACTCCGGTACGTCCGTCTGGTCGCCGAACACCTGCGGCGAGGCCACCGGCAGATCGGCGTACCAGTCGTAGAACGACAGCATCGGGGCGCCGATCAGGGAGTGGAAGCGGGCGCCCGCCGCGTGCGACACCATCGACATGGCCGGGATCGGCGAGAACCCGGCGATCCGGTCCGGGCCGTGCGTACGGATGGTGTGCACATGGGCGGCGGCGATCAGCTCCACCATCTCGTCCCAGTCCGCCCGGACCAGCCCGCCCTTGCCGCGCGCCCGCTGGTAGCGGCGCCGCCGCTCCGGGTCGCCCTGGAGGTCCGCCCAGGCCAGCACCGGGTCGCCGAGCCGGGCCTTCGCCTCCCGGTACATCTCCAGCAGCACCCCGCGCACGTACGGGTGTCGCACCCGGGTGGGGGAGTACGTGTACCAGGAGAACGCGGCCCCGCGCGGGCAGCCGCGCGGCTCGTACTCGGGACGGTCCGGGCCGACCGACGGATAGTCCGTCGCCTGCGCCTCCCAGGTGATGATGCCGTCCTTGACGTACACCTGCCAGCGGCACGAACCGGTGCAGTTCACGCCGTGCGTGGAGTTGACCACCTTGTCGTGGCTCCACCGCTCCCGGTAGAAGGCGTCCGATTCCCGCCCGCCGACCAGCCCGATGCTGTGCAGGTCGGGCGCGGCCGTGCCCGGCCGCAGGAAGCGGCCCGCGCGCAGCAGCGCCGCTCCCGGCTCGGCGGGCGGTGTCCGTGTGTCCGTCACATGCGCTCCCTTGCTGGCCCCGGCTCCTCGAACCTAGGGGCGGGCGCGGGAGCGCACCCGTTCACGGCGCCCGTACGGGTCAGGGCTTGCGCGCCACCCCGGCGTACACCGGCACGATGCCCTCCGCCTGCGCGGCCACGTCCTCCGCCTCCGGACGCCACCCGGTCACCGGGATCACCCCGGGGCCCAGCAGCTCCAGCCCGTCGAAGAACCGCGCGAACTCGGCCAGCGCACGCGGGAAGAACGGGGTGCCGCCCCGGGCGAACAGCGCGGCGGCCTTCGCCACCGCCTCCGGGTTCAGGTCCGGGGTGACCTGCGACAGGATCAGGTGACTGCCGGGGGCGAGCGCGTCGACGTACCGCTTCACCAGCCCGTACGCGTCGTCGTCCAGGTAGTGCGTGAGCGCCACCAGGGACAGCGCGACCGGCCGGCCGAGGTCCAGCGACCCGCCCGCCAGACGCAGGATCGTCTCCGGGTCGCGGGCGTCGGCGTGCACGTAGTCGGTGCGGCCCTCGGCGGAGCCGTGCAGCAGCGCCTCGGCGTGCCGCAGCACGATCGGGTCGTTGTCCGCGTACACCACCCGGGACCCGGCGGCCACGCCCTGCGCGACCTGGTGCAGGTTCGGCTCGGTGGGGATGCCGGTGCCGATGTCGAGGAACTGCCGGACGCCCGCCTCGGCCACCGTGCGGACCGCCCGGTGCATGAACCGGCGGTTGGCCCGCGCCCCGCGCACCGCCGTCTCGTCGGCGGCGAGGATCTGGCGGGCCAGCTCCTCGTCCACCGGGTAGTTGTCCTTGCCGCCCAGCCACCAGTCGTAGACACGGGCGGGGTGCGGCCGGCTGGTGTCGACGGGCGGCACGGCGTCGGTTCGGGTCATGCTCGGTGCTCTCCTCGGGTCGGCGTGCGGTGGCGCGGACGGACCGGGTCAGTAGCTCTCGCGGCACTCCCGCAGGATCTGCGCGGTGCGCCGCGTGGAGGCGGCCAGCGCCGTCATGTGGTCCAGGACCTCCAGGTGCGCGGAGACCTCGGTGCGCGAGTCCAGGTAGAGGGCGCCGGTCAGGTACTCGGTGACGACCAGGTCCGGCAGCTCCGGTTCGGCGAAGCGGAACAGGGTGAACGGCGCGTACGTCCCCGGGTGCGGGCCGTCCGCGAATTCGGCGATCTGCAAAGTCACCCGGTCCCGGGCGGCGAACTCCAGCAGCTTGTCGAGCTGTTCGCGCATCACCGAGCCGTCGATGCTCACCGGGCGGCGCAGCACCGTCTCGTCCATGACCACCCACAGGTGGGGCGGGTCGGGCCGCTCCAGCAGCCCCTGCCGTTCCTTGCGCAGCGCCACGTGCCGCTCGACCGCCTCCGCGCCGACGGTGCCGACGGTCCCGGCGGCCAGCACGGCCCGCGCGTACTCCTCCGTCTGGAGCAGGCCCGGCACGAAGTGCGGCTCGTAGGAGCGGATGATCCGGGCGGCGCCCTCCAGGCTCACGTACAGGCTGAACCAGTCCGGCAGCACGTCGTGGTAGCGCTGCCACCAGCCCGGCCGGTTCGCCTCCTCCGCGAGCGAGACGAACGCCGCCACCTCGCCCTCCGGCACCCCGTACGCGGTCAGCAGGAGCTGGAGGTAGGGGATCTTCAGGGCGACCTCGGCGGTCTCCATCCGCCGGACGGTCGCCGGGGCCACCCGCAGGACCCTCGCCGCCTGCTCCCGGGTGAGGCCGGCGGTCTCCCGTAACTCCCGCAGCCGTCTGCCCAGCACCACCTGGCCGACGGTGGGCGCGGCCCGCCGCTCGCTCAACGCCCCGCCTCCCCGACCCGTTCAGGCATGGCGGAAGTCTGTCATGTTCCGCCCCACGATCACAGCGCGGACCGGCGGCATTACCCGGCGGGTAATCGACCGCCGACCGCCCGGCCGGGAGAGTGGAGCACGTACCGGACCCGACGCCCCGGAGGGTGACTTCCCATGACCACGACCCACATCGCCGCGCTCGCCCGCACCGCCGAGCCCGAGGCGATGCTCCGCCGGTTCCTCGCCCTGGACGCCGCCGTGACCGGCGCCAACGCGCTCGCCTACCTCGCCCTGTCCGGCCCGCTGGGCCGCTTCCTCGGCGCCGGCTCCCGCACGCTGCTGGCCCTCGGCGCCTTCCTCGCCCTCTACGCCGGGGCCGTCGCCCTGCTCGCCGCCCGCCGCAGGCCGCCGGCGCCCGGGGTGCGGGCGGTGGTGGAGGCCAACCTCGCCTGGGCCGCGGTGAGCGTCGCCGCCCTCGCCCTGTGGCTGGAGCCCACCACGGCCGGCGCCGTCTGGACGGTCCTCCAGGCCCTCGTCGTGGCCGGCTTCGCCCTGCTCCAGCACCTGGCCCTGAGACAGCGTCAGGGCATGAGCGTCTGAAGGTACTTCACCGTCGCCGGGTCGGCCGGGAGCAGCGTCTCGATGGCCAGCTCGGCGACGGTCACGTCCATCGGCGTGTTGAACGTGGAGATGGACGAGATGAACGACAGGGTGTGCCCCTCGTGCTCGATCCGCATCGGCAGCGCGAAGTACGGCACCGGCTCGTCCGGCTCCGCGCCGGGCGCGTCCGCCGGGACCGGGTACCCGGCCACCTCCTCGTACAGCGCCCGCAGCCGCTCCGAGCGGTGCAGGGCGATCTGCCGTTCCATCTGGGCCAGCAGATGCCCGCGCCACTCGCGCAGATTGCGGATGCGCGGGGCGAGGCCCTCGGGGTGCAGGGTCAGCCGGATCGCGTTGACCGGCGGCTCCAGCAGGTGCTCCGCCAGGCCCTCCATCAGCATCAGCACACCCCGGTTGGCGGCCAGCACCTGGTACGTGGCGTCTACCACCAGCGCCGGGTAGGGCTCGTAGCCCCGGATCAGCCGCTCCATGCCCGCGCGCAGGGCGTCCAGCGCCGGGTCGTCCAGCGGGGTCTCCGGGTAGCGCGGGGCGTAACCGGCCGCCAGCAGCAGCGCGTTGCGCTCCCGGACGGGCACCTCCAGGTGTCCGGCGAGCCGCAGCACCATCTCCTCGCTCGGCCGGGAGCGGCCCGTCTCGATGAAGCTGATGTGCCGGGCGGAGGAGTCGGCGCGCAGCGCCAGCTCCAACTGGCTGACCCGGCGCCGCTCCCGCCAGGCCCGCAGCAGCGGGCCCACACCCCGGTCGGTGACGGCGACGGCGGCGGGGGAGGGGGAAACGGTCATACCGGGAACGGTAGTCGACGAACCGCCGGAACCGGCAGGTGCCGGTGTGCTGACCAGCCCCCCGGCGGCCGGGCTGTGGCAGGCTGAGGGGACCCGGAACCCGTGAGGTGAGGAGCGCGCCCATGACCGTCCGACCGCTGCCGCGCGAAGAGATCGAGGAGCGGCTCGCCGCGCTGCCGGGCTGGTCGCTCGACGGCGACCGGATCACCCGTTCCTACCGGCTCGCCTCGCACTCCGCGGCCACCGCGATGGTCGTGCACATCGCCCAGGTCCAGGACGAACTCGACCACCACTCCGACCTGACCCTCGGCTACGACACCGTGTCGCTGAGCGTGCACACCCACAGCGCGGGCGGCGCCGTCACCGGCAAGGACCTGGAGCTGGCCCGCCGGGTGGAGGAACTGGCCGCCGGTCACGGGGCGCAGTGAGCGCCGTGCTGGACTACGACCAGGAAGCCGAGCGGTACGACGCCCTGCGGGGCGGCGAGCCCCGCGCCGAGGCCGCCGCCGCGGCGGTCCTCGGCCTGCTCCCGGCACACGTCCGCGCCCTGCTCGACGTGGGCTGCGGCACCGGCATCGTCACCCGGCGACTGGCCGCCGCCCGCTCGGGGCTGCGGGTGACCGGCGTGGACCTCGCCCCCGCCATGCTGCGCCGCGCCGCCGGCAAGCTGCCCGGCCGGGTGGTGCGGGCCGACAGCCGCCGGCTGCCGTTCGCCGACGGGGTGTTCGACGCGGTCAGCAGCGTCTGGCTGCTGCACCTGGTCGGCAGCCCCGACGCCGCGCGGACCGTGGTCGGCGAGTGCGCCCGGATGCTGCGCCCCGGCGGGGTGTACGTCACCACCGTCGACAAGGGCGCCGCGCACAACGTCGGCAGCGACATCGACGCCGTGCTCGCCGCCCGGCCGCCGAGCCTGCCCCCGGACACCGGCCGGGCCGTCGAGGCGTACGCCCGCGAGCACGGCCTGCTCCCGGCGGGCCGGGCCCGCTTCACCGGCCACGGGCAGGGCCGCAGTCCCCGGCGGACCATCGCGGACCTGCGGCGCGGCTGGTTCATGACGCTGCCGCCCGGCACCCCGCTGGCCGACCTCTTCGCCGCCCGGCTCGCGGCCCTCCCCGACCAGGACCGGCCCCGCCCGGACCCGGTGTTCGCCCTGCGGGCGTTCCGCAAACCCTGAGGAAACCCGGGCGGGCGGGGCGGCAACCTCCGGGCCCCCGGCGGCGACGGGTAGTCGGAATCCTTCCGTCCTCCCAGGAGGCCCCCCATGAGACACCCGCACCGGCACCGTGGACGCCGGGTCTCGATCCCGGCCCTCGCTGTCGCCGCCGCCCTGGCCGGCACCGCGCTGACCCTCACCCCCGACACCGCCGAGGCGGCCACCGCCCGGCAGGTGGAGAAGCTCGACCGGGGCGTGGTCAGCGTGTACACCGGCACCGGCAACCTGATCAGTTGGCGCTGGCTGGCCACCGACCCCGACAACGTCTCCTTCAACGTCTACCGGGCCGGCACCAAGGTCAACTCCACGCCGGTCACCGGCTCCACCAACTACTTCCACTCCGGCGCCCCGAACTCCGCCGACTACACCGTCCGCGCCGTCGTGGGCGGCGTCGAACAGGCCGACTCGGTGCACGCGATCCAGTTCCGCGCCGGCTACAAGGACGTCCCCCTCTCCCCGCCCGCCGGCGGCACCACCCCCGACGGCGTCGCCTACACCTACGAGGCCAACGACGCCTCCGTCGCGGACCTCGACGGCGACGGCGCCCTCGACTTCGTCCTGAAGTGGCAGCCCACCAACGCCAAGGACAACTCCCAGTCCGGGTACACCGGCAACACCGTCGTCGACGGCATCAGACTCGACGGCACCCGGCTGTGGCGGATCGACCTCGGCCGCAACATCCGCTCGGGCGCCCACTACACCCAGTTCCAGGCGTACGACTACGACGGCGACGGCAAGGCCGAGGTCGCCATGAAGACCGCCGACGGCACGGTCGACGGCACCGGCGCGGTCATCGGCAACGCCTCCGCCGACCACCGCAACTCCAGCGGCTACGTCCTGTCCGGGCCCGAGTACCTGACCATGTTCAACGGGCAGACCGGCAAGGCCATGGGCACCGTCGACTACGTGCCGGCCCGGGGCACCGTCTCCTCCTGGGGCGACTCCTACGGCAACCGCGTCGACCGCTTCCTGGCCGGCACCGCCTACCTGGACGGCGCCCGCCCCTCCCTGATCATGGCCCGCGGCTACTACACGCGGTCCGTCATCGCCGCCTGGGACTGGCGCGGCGGTGCCTTCACCCGCCGCTGGACCTTCGACACCAACTCCTCCACCAACGCCGGCAAGGGCTACGACGGCCAGGGCTCGCACAGCCTGTCCGTCGGCGACGTCGACAACGACGGCAAGGACGAGATCGTCTACGGGGCGATGGCCGTCGACGACAACGGCAGCGGCCTGTGGACCGCGCGGACCGGCCACGGCGACGCCCAGCACCTGGCCGACCTCGACCCGTCCACACCGGGGCTGGAGTACTTCAAGGTCTCCGAGTCCGCCTCCCAGCCCGCCGAGCTGTACCTGAACCCCGCGAACGGCAGCGTCCGCTGGAAGCTCGCCGCCTGCTGCGACAACGGCCGGGGCGTCGCCGGGGACATCTGGGCGGGCAACGACGGCGCCGAGGTCTGGTCCGCCTCCGACACCTCGGTCCGCGACGAGGCCGGCGCCACCAAGGGCCGCGAACCGTCCTCCGCCAACTTCCTGTCCTGGTGGGACGGCGACCCCGTCCGCGAACTCCTCGACGGCACGAAGATCGACAAGTACGGCACCTCGTCCGACACCAGGCTGCTGACCGGCTCGGGCGTCGCCTCCAACAACGGCACCAAGGCGACCCCGGCCCTGTCGGGCGACATCCTCGGCGACTGGCGCGAGGAGGTCGTCTGGCGCACCAGCGACAACAGGAACCTGCGGATCTACTCGACGCCGTACGAGACGGGCACCCGGATCACCACCCTGCTGCACGACACCATGTACCGCACGGGCCTGTCCTGGCAGAACAGCGGCTACAACCAGCCGCCGCACCCGAGCTTCTACCTGGGTGACAAGATGCCGGCGGCCCCGCGCCCGGCGGTCTACACCCCGTGAAAGCCGGTGGGGGCGGGCCCGCCCGCCCCCACCGCGTGTCCTCTCAGCTCACCGCGCAGGTCCGGTCGCCCAGCTTGAAGGCGGCCGGTCTGCCGTTGCTCCCCTTCCAGTCACCGGTGAAGCCGAAGCTCACCGAGGAGCCGGGCGCCACGGTGGCGTTCCAGCCCACGTTCTTCGCCGTCACCGTCGCGCCCGACTGGCCGTACTCGGCGTTCCACGCCGCAGTCACCTTCTGCCCGTCGGGGAACGCCCAGCTCAGCGACCAGTTCGGCCAGGTGGCGGTCCCGGTGTTGGTCAGCCGTACGTCCGCCTGGAAGCCGCCCGGCCACTGGTTGGTGACCTTGTACGTCACCGCGCAGGCACCCGTCGGCTCCGGGCCGGGGCCCGGGTCCGTGCCGCCGCCCGCGGTGTCGCCGTAGACGACACCCCGCCCGTTGGTCGAGACGTACACCCGGCCGTAGACCCGCGGGTCGCCGGTGATGGCGGCGCCGGTCCAGCCCCACTGGTGGGCGTCGTCGTTGATCCGGGTCCAGGTCGCGCCCTGGTCGGTGGAGCGGAAGATGCCGCGCACCCCGCCGATCTTCGCGCTGGTGTAGAGGGTCTGGTACGAGGCGCCCGGTGCCGCCTTGCCGAAGCCGATGGTGTCGGCCTCGTCGACGTTCGCCAGCTTCTTGAAGGTGGTCCCGCCGTCCGTGGAGTGCCACAGGCCGTAGGCGCCGCCCGCCTCGCCGCCGGCCAGCCAGATGTCGCCCTTGGCGCCGGGCAGCGCCTTGAAGCGGACACTGTCGCCGCCGGGCAGCCCGGTCGCGGGGGACGCCGTGAAGGTGGCGCCGCCGTCCGTGCTGACGTAGAACTTCCCGGACTTGAAGCCGTAGAAGGTCTTCGGGTCGACCCGGTCGGACTCGACGACCGCGCCGGCCGGGATGCCGCTCGACGCCGACCAGGAGGTGCCGAAGCCCGTCGTGTACCGCACACCGGTGCCGTCCGGGCTCCACACGAACCGGCTGCCGTCGGCCGCCGCCGCGACCGTGCCGCCGCCGGTCACCCCCGAGGGGTCGGTCCCGGCGAACCAGTTGGCGCCGTTGTCCGTGGAGAACGCCACGTGCGGCCCGGAGTCGGCGTTGCCCGACCGGACCACGACGTCCGGCTTGGTCTCGGCGAAGTCCAGGCTGGTGCTGGTGGTGAAGTTGGGGGAGGTGAACATCATCGCCGGGACCTTGGTGAGGTCGGTGTGCCGGAAGCCGCCCACGTCACCGAGCGCGCTGAGCAGCGGGGCGCCCGACGGGGGCGAGACGAGGTCGTTGACGGCCGTCTCCTCCAGGCCCTGGACCATCGGCTTCACGGTGAACTTGGCGCCGCTGTCCCAGTTGGTCAGGTTCTCCGTGCCGTAGATCGTCGCGCCCGTCCCGTACATCATCCGGTCCGAGTCGAACGGGTCGATCTCCAGCGCCTCCGTCATCCACCCCAGCTTCGGTGTCTGCTCGGGCGGCGCGGGGTTGGCGCCCCAGGTCAGCCACGGGGAGGACGAGACGTCCATGGTGTAGCGGTTCTCCCGGTCGGGATACGAGGTGTAGTCCCACGCCTTGGTCCAGGTGCCGCCGCTGTCCTTGGAGCGGAAGATCTGGGTGTCCGGCCACCAGGAGCTGTACGCCGTCGCCATCACCGTGCCCGGGTGCTGCCGGTCGACGCTCAGCCCGCTGAAGCCGAAGAAGGTGTCGGCCTCGGCGACCGGGCTGATGTCCGTCCACTGCCCGGTCTTCGTCGCGTACCGGTACAGCCTGCCCTTGCCGCCGTCGTAGGGGCCGCCCGTGTCGCTGTAGGCCAGGTAGAGGTAGCCGTTCTCGGCGTCCAGCACGCCCTTGTGGGCCAGGTAGCCCGTGGGCTGGCCCGGCACGCGCTGCCAGGTGGCGCCCGCGTCCGTCGAGCGGTAGACGGCGTTGTCCTTGTCGGCCACCCCGACGTAGATCGTCTTCGTGGCGCTGCCCGGGGTGCCGGTGGACTCGTCGAAGGTGACCCAGGCGATGCCCTGGTTGTCGGAGGAGTAGCCGCTGGAGTCGCCGGGGTCCTGCGCGTAGTTGCCGGGGTTGGGGAAGGCGGTGACCTGCTTCCAGGTGACGCCCGCGTCGGTCGACCGCCACAGGCCCTTGCCGCTGGGCGCGCCGAGGTACAGCACGTCGTTGTCGTGCGGGTCGATGGCCAGCCGCTCGCCCATGCCCCGGCCGGGCATGTTGCCGCCCAGCTTGAACGGCAGGTCCGTCTTCTTCCAGGTGGCGCCCCGGTCGGCCGAGCGCAGTACCGCTCCGTTGCCCGGGTCCCAGTCGTTGGTGTACGTGCCGACCGCCGCGTACACCCGGTCCGGGTCGACGGCGTCGGTGGCGATGCTCGCCACCCCGGTGTGTCCCCAGTCGTCCCAGCCGACGTGGTCGAGCAGCGGCGTCCAGGTCTTCGTCGACTCCTGCCAGCGGTAGGCGCCGCCGATGTCGGTGCGGGCGTAGGCCAGGTCCTTCTCCGAGCGGTTGAAGACGATGCCGGGGACGAAGCCGCCCCCGTCGATCCGGGCGTTCTTCCAGGTGTAGCTGTCCGCGGCGACCGACACCTCGGTGTCGTCGGGGGCGGCGGCCAGGGCGGGGGTGGCGCCCCCGAGCAGACCGGCCGTCAGCGCGAGCACGGCCGTGAGGATGCGCGTTCTTCGCACGGTGCGGGATTCCTTCCGGGGAAAAAGGGCGGCAGGCGACGATCGGGCGGTCCCCCGTGCGGAGGGGGACCGCCCGACGCGGTACGCGGAGCCTTTCAGCGGGGACTTATTCCAGAAGCTCCGCGTACGAGCCCATGGCCAGGGCGATGTCGGCCTGGGCCCAGAACCGGTGGTACGTGAAGACGGGCGCGGCCCCGCCCGCGAGATAGCTCTCGATCTTCGACCAGGCCGGGTCGTCCTCGTAGAAGGAACGGATGGACTCGAAGGTCGACGACGAGTTGATCGCGTCGCCGTTGGGCATGGTGCCGGTCCAGCCGCTGGGGACGTAGACCGAGTCGTCGAAGCGGTTGTAGTCGGCGCGGGTCTCCGGGACGGCGATGCCGAGCGCGTCCTGGTTGTTCTTCCACATGCCGTCCAGCAGCGCCTTCGCGGTGCTCGCCGCCGCGGTGTCGCCGGAGCGGTCCGCGTAGTACGTCAGAGTCTTGGCGTAGGCCGCCGCCACCCCGACGTCGTTGGTGTAGTCAGCGACCGTGACGTGCAGGCCGCTGTTGGCACCCGGCGAGGAGGCGTTCCAGGTGTCGGGCTTGCCCGACCACTGGAGCGTCGACGGGACCCGGAAGGTGCCGTCGGGGTTGACCGTGGTCTCCGACAGCGCCCAGTCGACCCACTTGTCCAGGACCGCCTTGGCCTTGGCGTCACCGGTCTGCTGGTAGTACTCGGCGACCCGCTCCATGGACCACGCCTGGAAGCCGAACCACTGGTTGGACGGCGGGTCGTGGTACACCGGAGCCTCGTCGTAGTACATGCCGTAGAACGTCGGCGTCCCGGACGGCGGGGTCGCGTAGCGGCCCTGCCAACTGTTGGTCGCGCCGCCCGCGATGGCACCCTCGTCCGACTGCAGCCAGCGGTAGAACTCCAGTTGCCGGCTCAGGGACTTCGCCCAGTCCGCCGCGCCCGTCGCCGACTTGGGCTTGAGGTCGGCGTAGTTGCTCAGCGCGTACGCGGCCAGCGGGTTCTGGTAGCCGCCGTGGGTGTGGCTGGAGCCGATCCGCCAGGCCCAGCCCGCCGAGGTGTCGTAGGCCCCGCCCCAGGCGTAGTACCAGGAGAGCAGGTAGTGCGAGGAGTCCTTGCCGCTGCCCGCCGGGCAGGACGACGGACCCACGCAGTTGCCGACCTTCTTGAAGTACTTGTCGTACATGGCGTACCGCAGGTAGTCGCCCATCTTCGCGGCCTTGGCGACGGTCGCGGAGACCTGCGAGCCCTTGCCCTGCTGCTCGGCCCAGACGTCCGCCCAGTACGCGGCCTGCACGGCCCGCGCGTCGGCGTCCGGGGCGTTGGTGTACTTCCACTGCTTGGCGTAGGAGGAGTCACCGGTGAACAGGTCCAGGTAGCCGTTCTTCCCGCCGTACTTGAAGGCGTCGCAGGTGGGCTGCGGCACCGTCTCCCACACGGACTCCTGCACCCCGCGCTGGAAGGTGTTGATGTACGACGGTCCGGTGTCGGACGGGCCCGCCTCGCACTTGCCGGGCGAGTTGCCGTACCCGTACACGTTGTCCACGTCCTGCAGCCAGTGCATGCCGTAGACGTCGTCCGTGCCGTACGCCGACTTCAGCTCGCCGGCGATGGGGTCCGAACCGACCGGGACGGCGCCGTCCAGCTTGGCCGGGTACTCCTGCGGAGTGTCCAGCTCGGGCGCGTAGGTGGCCGGCTTGGAGGCGTTGTACGCGGAGTTGGTGGGCTGGTCGGCGTGGGTCGGGATCATGTACTTCTCCATGATCTCCCACGCGCCGTTGAACTTGGTCCAGTCACCGGTGACCTTGCCGTACATGGCCTGGAGCCACAGCAGATAGCTGTACGCCTCCGACGTGGTCTCGTGGCCGTGGTCCGGCGCCTCGACGATCAGCGTCTCCACCGAGTGGTACGGGATGCCCTCGGGGGAGAAGTAGCCGTTCGCCGGGTCGGTGATCTTCCCGTACAGCTCCAGGAACCGGGCGTCGTACTCCTTGGAGGCCGCCAGTTGGGTCACGGTGACCGTGGCCTTGCCGTGCCCGGGGGCCGTCGACTCGAAGACCGCCGAACCGGTGCCCGAGGAGCCGGCCGCGATGGTCACCTTCTGGGCGGTGTTCCAGTTCGCCGGCGTGAAGGTGAGCGTCGCGCCGCCGCTGACCGTGAGGCCCGTGTTGCCGCTGGCCCGCGCGGTGGTGACGGTCACGTTCGCGGTCGGCTGCTTGGACAGCTTGACCTCGTACGTGCCCGACGTGCCCTGGCGGACGCCCAGTTGGGTGGGCGAGGCGACGACGGTGGGCCCGGAGGCGACGGTGATGCCGACCGGGGTGGAGCTCGCCGACGCGCCCAGGCTGTCGTACGCCTTCGCCGTCAGGGAGTGGTTGCCCACGGCCAGTCCGGCGGCGGAGTGCGTGAAGGGCGCGCTGGTGTCGGTGGCCAGCAGGGTGGTGTCGTCGTAGAACTCCACCTTGGTGACGGTGGCGTTGTCCGCGGCGGCGGCCGTGGCGGCCAGTGGCACCGCCTCGCCCTGCGAGTAGACCGCGCCCGGCTGCGGGCTGGTCAGCACGGTGATCGGCGCCTGGTGCGCGCCGGTGCACGCGGTGCCGTTGACGGCGAACGAGGTCGGCGTGGTGTTGGTGCCGCTGTAGCTGAACTGGGCACCGGTGCTCACCGCGGCGCCGGCGCCGATTCGGGCGTTGTAGGGGGCGTTCTTGACGGTCACCGTCTGCCCGGACTGCGACCAGGTGCCGTTCCAGCCGTTGGAGAGCTTCTGGTTGCCGCTGTACCCGTAGGTCAGCGTCCAGCCGTCCAGAGCCTCGGTGCCGCGGTTGGTGAGCGTCAGCTCCGCGGTGAAACCGGAACCCCAGTCGTTCGTCTTGTAGTCCACGCTGCACTGGACCGCCGCGGCGTGCGCGGTGGTCGTGCCGGTGCCCAGCAGGGTGAGCGGGAGCGCCAGGGCCGCCAGCGCGGCGGTCCACAGCCGCCGCGTGGCGCGGCGTCTTCGTGCGGGATGCATGGTGCTGGTTCCTCCTTGCGGCTCGGAACGAGGGAGGGGAGGAGCAACAAGCCTTGAACCAGTGGGAGCGCTCCCATGTTGAAGAGACCGGGTTAGGCGGTCAAGATGTTTGAAGAGTCGAATATTTTCGACGGCCGGTCGAACAGGAACTTCGGTTCCGCCTCTGTTCTTTGCCGTGACTTGGCGCTAGCTTCATCGGCACCAGTGGGAGCGGTTCCGTCTGTCGCACTTCGACCGAAGAGGAAACCCGCACTCATGAGCCGTACCAGAACAGCTTTACTGGCCGCCTTGGCGCTCGTCGCAGGGGCAACCGGGACGGCGGTCGCCGTCGTTCCCGGAGACGTCGGCGCGGCGGCCGTTCCCTGCACCGTGGACTACAAGGTGCAGAACCAGTGGAACACCGGCTTCACCGCCGCCGTGACGATCACCAACAACAGTGCCGCCAAGTCGGCCTGGTCGCTGAAGTGGTCCTACGCCGGCAACCAGAAGGTCACCAGCGGCTGGAACGCGAAGATCAGCCAGAGCGGCACCGCGGTCACCGCCGCCAACGAGTCCTACAACGCGTCCCTGGCCACCGGCGGCTCCGTGAGCTTCGGTTTCCAGGGCTCCTACAGCGGCACCAACGCCGTCCCGACCACGTTCACCCTGGACGGGGTGACCTGCAACGTGGACGGCGGCGGTCCGACCGACCCGACCGACCCGACCGACCCGACCGACCCGGGCACCCCGGGCACCCGGGTGGACAACCCGTACGTCGGCGCCAAGGGCTACGTGAACCCGGAGTGGTCCGCGAAGGCCGCGGCCGAGCCCGGCGGCAGCCGCATCGCCAACCAGCCCACCGGTGTGTGGCTGGACCGGATCGCCGCGATCAACGGCGTCAACGGCGGCATGGGCCTGCGGGACCACCTCGACGAGGCGCTGCGCCAGAAGGGCAGCGGCGAGCTGTACATCCAGCTCGTCATCTACAACCTGCCCGGCCGTGACTGCGCCGCCCTCGCCTCCAACGGCGAGCTGGGCCCGACGGAGATCGACAAGTACAAGACGCAGTACATCGACCCGATCGCCAAGATCCTGGCCGACTCGAAGTACTCCTCGCTGCGGATCGTCCCGATCATCGAGATCGACTCGCTGCCCAACCTGGTCACCAACGTCAGCCCGCGGGCCACCGCCACGCCCAACTGCGACGTGATGAAGGCCAACGGCAACTACCAGAAGGGCGTCGGCTACGCGCTGAACAAGCTCGGCGACGCCCCCAACGTCTACAACTACATCGACGCCGGACACCACGGCTGGCTCGGCTGGGACGACAACTTCGGCCCCTCGGCCGACATGTTCAAGACCGCCGCGACCACCGAGGGCGCGACCGTCAACGACGTGACCGGCTTCATCGTCAACACCGCCAACTACAGCGCCCTGAAGGAGGACAACTTCAAGATCTCGGACAGCGTGAACGGGACGTCCGTGCGCCAGTCGAAGTGGGTGGACTGGAACCGCTACGTCGATGAGCTGTCCTACGCCCAGGCGATGCGCGAGAAGCTGGTCTCGATCGGCTTCGACAGCAAGATCGGCATGCTGATCGACACCTCCCGCAACGGCTGGGGCGGCAGCCAGCGGCCCACCGGGCCCGGCGCCACCACCACCGTCGACACCTATGTCGACGGCGGCCGCTACGACCGCCGGCTGAACACCGGCAACTGGTGCAACCAGGCCGGAGCCGGCCTTGGCGAGCGCCCGCAGGCCAACCCGGCTCCCGGGATCGACGCCTACGTCTGGATCAAGCCTCCGGGTGAGTCCGACGGCGCCAGCAAGGCGATCGAGAACGACGAGGGCAAGGGCTTCGACCGGATGTGCGACCCCACGTACACCGGCAACCCGCGGAACAACAACAACAAGTCCGGGGCGCTGCCCGACGCGCCGCTGTCCGGTCACTGGTTCTCCGCTCAGTTCCAGGAGCTGATGCGGAACGCCTACCCGCCCCTGTCGTAAGCCGCACACCGCCCCACGGGGCCCGGTCCTCCCTCCCTGGGCCGGGCCCCCTCGGGCATGTCCGCGCGGTGCCTGACCGCCCGGCGCGCCGAAGGCCCGGCGCCCCCGCTGGAGGGGGCGCCGGGCCTTCGTCGTACGCCGTGCCGCCGGTCAGACCACGTCGAAGGAGGCCGGGTCCGGGCCGGTGCGCCGGTCCTCGTTCAGCGCGCTGATCGCGGCGAGGTCCTCGTCGTCCAGCCGGAAGTCGAAGACCTCGATGTTCTCCTTGATCCGCGACGGCGTCACGGACTTCGGGATCACGATGTTGCCGAGCTGGAGGTGCCAGCGCAGCACGATCTGGGCCGGGGTGCGGCCGTGCTTGCGGCCGATGGCGACGATCGCCGGGACCTCCAGGATGCCCTTGCCGGAGCCGAGCGGCGACCACGCCTCGGTGGCGATGCCGTGCTCCGCGTGGTACTCGCGGGCGGCCTGCTGCTGGAGGTGCGGGTGCAGCTCGATCTGGTTGACCGCCGGGACGACCGAGGTCTCGCCGGCCAGCCTCTCCAGGTGCTCGGGCAGGAAGTTGGAGACGCCGATGGCGCGGGCCCGGCCGTCGGCCAGGAGCTTCTCGAACGCCTTGTAGGTGTCGACGTACCGGTCCCGGGCGGGCAGCGGCCAGTGGATCAGGTAGAGGTCCACGTACTCCAGGCCGAGCTTCTCCAGGGAGGCGTCGAAGGCGCGCAGGGTGGAGTCGTAGCCCTGCTCGGCGTTCCACAGTTTGGTGGTGACGAAGAGGTCCTCGCGGGGGACGCCGGCGGCGGCGATGGCCCGGCCGGTGCCCTTCTCGTTGCCGTAGATCGCCGCGGTGTCGATGCTGCGGTAGCCGGACTCCAGTGCCGTCGCGACGGCCTTCTCGGCCTCGTCGTCCGGCACCTGCCAGACACCGAAGCCGAGCTGGGGCATCTCGACGCCGTTGTTCAGGACGATCGGGGGGACCTGGCTGCTCACGAGTGTGTCGACCCTTCGGTTGTGGTCAGGTGGTACTGCCATGGTCAACGATCACACGGCGGGATGCATTCCTGACCGGCGAACTCATGCCCGGTAGAGTGCCTCGACCTCGGCCGCGTATGCCTTCTCGATCGCTTTCCGTTTGAGTTTCAGCGAGGGGGTGAGCAGTCCCTGCTCCTCGGTGAATGGCTGTGCCAGAATCCGGAAGGTCTTGATCGACTCGGCCTGGGACACCAGCGTGTTGGCGGTGACCACCGCCCGGCGCACCTCGGCCTCCAGATCGGCGTCCCGCACCAGGTGGGCCGGGGCCGGCCGGGGCTTGTCGCGCATCGCCAGCCAGTGCTCGACGGCCTCCTGGTCCAGGGTGACCAGGGCGGCGACGTACGGCCGGTCGTTGCCGACCACGACGCACTGGTGGACCAGCGGATGGTCCCGGACGCGTTCCTCCAGCACCCCCGGCGCGACGCTCTTGCCGCCGGAGGTCACCAGGATCTCCTTCTTGCGGCCGGTGATGGTCAGATACCCGTCCTCGTCCAGCGCGCCGAGGTCGCCGGTGGCGAGCCAGCCCTCGCGCAGGGTCCCGTCGGTGGCCTCGGCGTCGTTCAGATAGCCCTGGAAGACGTTGTCGCCGCGCAGCCAGATCTCGCCGTCGTCCGCGATGCGCACGGTGACGCCCGGCACCGGCGGGCCGACCGTGCCGTAGCGGGTGCGCTCGGGCGGGTTGGCGGTGGCCGCCGCGGTGGACTCGGTCAGGCCGTAGCCCTCGTAGATCTGCACGCCCGCGCCGGCGAAGAACAGGCCGAGCCGCCGGTCCATCGCCGAGCCGCCCGACATCGCGTTGCGCAGTCGCCCGCCCAGCGCCGCCCGGACCTTGGCGTAGACGAGTCTGTCGAAGAGCTGGTGCTGCATCCGCAGGCCCGCCGAGGGCCCGGGGCCCAGGCCCCACGCCTTGGCCTCCAGCGCCTCCGCGTACCGCACGGCCACCTCGACGGCCCGCTCGAACGGGCCGGCCCTGCCCTCCCTCTCGGCCCTGCGCCGGGCCGTGTTGAACACCTTCTCGAAGATGTACGGCACGGCCAGGACGAACGTCGGCCGGAACACCGCCAGGTCCGGCAGCAGCGCGGCGGCGTCGAGCCGCGGCTGGTGGCCGAAGCGGACCCGGCCGCGGACCGCCGCGACCTCCACCATCCGCCCGAAGACATGGGCCAGCGGCAGGAACAGCAGCGTGGCGACCTCCTCGCCCCGGCGGGAGCGGAACACCGGCGCCCAGCGGTCGATGACGGTGTCCGCCTCGTGCATGAAGTTGCCGTGCGAGAGCACACAGCCCTTGGGGCGGCCCGTCGTGCCGGAGGTGTAGATCACGCTCGCCACCGACTCGGGGGTGACCGCGCGGCGGTGCCGGTGCACCACCTCGTCGTCGAGATGGGCGCCGGCGTCGTACAGCTCCCGCACCGCTCCGGAGTCGAGCTGCCACAGTTGGCGCAGCTCGGGGAGGGCGTCGATGACGGTGGCGATGGTCATCGCGTGGTCCTCGTGCTCCACCACGGCGGCGCGCACCCCGGCGTCGTGCAGCATCCAGCGGCACTGCTCGGCGGAGGAGGTCGGGTAGACGGGCACCACCTGGGCGCCGATGCTCCACAGCGCGAAGTCGAACAGCGTCCACTCGTAGCGGGTCCGGGACATGATCGCGACCCGGTCGCCGAAGCGGACGCCCTGGGCGAGCAGGCCCTTGGCGAGGGCCAGCACCTCGTCGCGGAACTCGGCGGCGGTCACGTCCCGCCACCGTCCCGCCGCGTCCTTGCGGCCCAGGGCGATGCGCCGCGGGTCCTCCCGGGCGTGCTCGAAGACCGCGTCGGCCAGGCCGCCCGCCGGCGGTGCCAGGCCGGACGGAGGGCTGGTGAACTCGCGCAAACCCCGCTCCCGCTCCTTGTGACGTCCGCACGGCGCCGTGAAAGCTACCCCACCCCCGGCGGGGGCGGGAGGGGGTACGGCCGTGCGCCGGGCGCTCGTCCGCGCTGGTCAGCGGGGGACAATGCGCTCACGAGGGGAAGGGTCGGACAGATTCCGGGCCATCGGGCGAGGTTCGGTGGAGCAATCTCCACCGAACCTGTACGCCTCTGTTACCGCCGGTACGGTGCCTGGTCGCGGGCGGCGGACCGCTCCTCGTCCAGCGCGGGCGCGGCCGGTCCGGGCACGGACCCGCGCGGCCCCGGTCCGCGGCCGGCCAGGGCCAGCACCAGCACCCCGGCGAGCGCCGCCACCGCCGCGGCGGTCAGCGCCGCCGCGTTCAGCCCGGAGGCGAAGGCCGCCCGCAGCACCCGCTCCGGGAACGCCCCGCGCAGCGCGCCGGCCCCGCCGCCCGCGAGCGCGTGGGCCGCGTCGCGCGGCAGGCTGTCCGCCATCCGCGAGGTCAGCACCGTGCCGAGGACCGCGATGCCGAGCGCGTAGCCGAGCTGGCGGAAGGTGTTGACCGCGCCGCCCGCCATGCCGGCCCGCTCCGGGGGCACCGCCGCCAGCGCCGCCCCCGCGATCCCCGGCGAGACCAGTCCGGTGCCCACGCCGACCAGCAGCAGCCCCGGTACCAGCGCGGACGCCGTGGCGGAGGCGTCCAGGAACGCCATGCAGAACTGGCCGGCCGCGATCAGCAGCAGCCCGCCCCCGATGGTGAACCGCGCCGGCACCCCGTGCAGCAGCCTCCCGCCCGCCGCGGCCACCACGAAGGACGCCAGCGACAGCCACAGGAACACCAGACCGCCGCGGACCGGGCTCATCCCCAGCAGCGTCTGGAGCCAGATCGAGGTGTACGCCATCGACGCGAACGCCGCCGCGTTGAACGCCAGCGCGCCGAGCATCACCACCGAGAACGCGGGCCGCGCGAACAGCCGCGGGTCCAGCAGCGGATCGGCGGACCGCCGCTCCAAGGCGACGAACAGCCCCAGCGCCAGCGCCGCCGCCGCGAACGCGGCCAGCGTGCCGGCCTCCGCCCAGCCGTGCGATCCGGCCCGCACCGCCCCGTACGTCACCGCCCCGGCGAACGCCGCGAAGGCCGCCGTACCCGGCCAGTCGACCCGGCGGCCCCGGGCCCCCCGCGACTCGGGCACCACCCGCAGCGTCAGCCACACCGCCGCCACGCTCACCGGCAGGTTCACCCAGAAGATCCACCGCCAGCCCGGACCGTCGGTCAGCAGCCCGCCCAGCACCGGCCCGACCGCCGCCGCCGCGCCGCTCACCGCGCCCCACACCCCGAGCGCCACCGACCGCCGCCGGCCCTGGTAGACCGAGCCCAGCAGCGGCAGGGTGGTGGCGAACATCGCCGCCGCCCCCACGCCCTGCAGGGCGCGTGCGGCGACCAGCATCCCGGGCCCGGTCGCCAGCCCGCACAGCAGCGAGGCCACCGCGAACAGCGCCACACCGGCCACGTGCACCCGCCGCCGCCCCAGTACGTCGGCGGCGGCGCCCGCGCCGAGCAGCAGCGCCGCCAGTGCCAGCGCGTACCCGTCCATCACCCACTGGAGGTCGCTCAGCGAGGCGTCCAGTCCCCGGGCCATGTCCGGCAGCGCCACCACCGCGATCGTCACGTCCAGCAACAGCATGAACGTGCCCAGGCAGACCGCCGTCAGCGGTCCCCATGCGCGCATCGTCCCCACTCCTTCACCGCATTTCCGTCAAGTCCTCCGTACGATGAGCCGCGCACGGCCGATGACCCCGCTCCCCGGCGGTCCGGCGACGGAACCCGACACGAAGAGGCGTCATGGAGACGGAATCCGGCGGCTTCGACCGGCTGGACCTGCGGCTGCTGAGCGCGCTGGAGGCCGACGGCCGGGCCTCCTTCAGCCGCCTCGGGGCGCTGCTCGGCGTCTCGGACCGGACGGTCGCGCGCCGCTACCGCGGGCTGTGCGCCGAGGCCGGGCTGCGGGTGGTGGCGGTCCGCGACGCCGAGCGCCTCGGCCACGACCAGTGGACGCTGCGGCTGCGCTGCGTCCCGGACAGCGCGCTCGCCATCGCCGACGCCCTGGCCAAGCGGCGCGACACCCACTGGATCGGCCTCGCCTCGGGCGGCACCGAGATCGTCTGCGGCACCCGCCCGCGCACCGCCGGCGACCGGGACGACCTGCTGCTCGGCAAGCTGCCGCGCACCCCGCGGGTGCTGGAGATCCGGGCCCACCAACTGCTGCACCGCTTCCACGGCGGCCCCTCCGGCTGGCTGCTGAAGTGCGGCGCCCTCACCGACGAGGAGATCGCCGCGCTGCGGCCCCCGGCCCCGCCCGCCGGCGGCCCGGCCCGCATCGACCCCGAGGACGAGCCGCTGCTCGCCGTCCTGGAACGGGACGGCCGCGCCTCCTACCCGGAACTCCAGCGCGCCACCGGCCGCTCCGAGTCGGCCGTCAGGCGCAGGCTGGCCGCGCTGCGCGCGTCCGGCGCGATCTATCTGGACGTCGAGTACGACACCGAGGCGCTCGGCCACCCGGTGATCGCCGCCCTGTGGATCACCGCCGGTCCGGCCGCGCTGCACCGGGTCGGCGAGGCCCTCGCCGGGCACCCGCAGATCGCGCACGCGGCGGCGACCGCCGGCCCCGCCAACCTCATCGCCACCGCCGTCACCCGCTCCACCGCCGACCTGTACGCCTATCTGAGCGGCCCGCTCGGGGACCTGGAGGGTGTCCGGCACGTGGAGGCGTCGCCGTATCTGCGCCGGGTCAAGCAGCTCATCTATCCGCGTCCGGTGTCCTGAGCGCGTGCAGCCGGTCGCCGCCCGCCAGGATGGCCGCCGCCAGCGCGTCCGCCGCCTCCCGCGCCGAGGTGCGGCGCTCCCCGGCGAGCAGCACGAAGTCCACCCGGCCCAGCTCCGGCAGCCCGGCCCGGTCGGGGACGCGCACCAGACCGGGCGGGATCAGTCCGCGGCTGTGCGCCATCACGCCGAGGCCCGCGCGGGCCGCCGCGATCAGGCCGTTGAGACTGCCGCTGGTGCAGGCCACCCGCCACGGGCGGCCCTGGCGCTGGAGCGCCTCCAGGGCCAGCGCCCGGGTGATGCCCGGCGGCGGGTAGACGATCAGCGGTACCGGGCGGCCGGGGTCCAGGCGCAGCTTCTCGGCGCCGATCCACACCAGCCGGTCGTGCCAGACCGGCTCGCCCCGCCGGTCCTCCGGCCGCCGCTTGGCCAGCACCAGGTCCAGCCTCCCGGCGGCCAGGTGCTCGTGCAGGGTGCCGGACAGCTCCACCGTCAGCTCCAGGTCGACCTCGGGGTGGTCGTGCCGGAAGCGCTCCAGGATCTCCGGCAGTCGGGTCAGCACGAAGTCCTCCGAGGCGCCGAACCGCAGCTTGCCGCGCAGCCGGGTCCCGGTGAAGAACGCCGTCGCCTGCTCGTGCACCTGGAGGATGCGGCGCGCGAAGCCGAGCATCGCCTCGCCGTCCTCGGTCAGCTCCACCGAGTGGGTGTCCCGGGTGAACAGCGGCCGGCCGGTGGCGTCCTCCAGTTTCCGCACGTGCTGGCTCACCGTCGACTGGCGCAGCCCGAGCCGCCGGGCGGCCCCCGTGAAGCTGAGCGTCCGGGCGACCGTGAGGAAGGTCCGCAGATGGGAAGGGTCGTACACCGCCCCAGGTTATTACGTACGGCGATCACAGTCAGAGCGGTGTACCGGATTCCCGATCGCCGGGTGAGGGAGCACGATGGAGCGGGGACCCGCGTTCCCGTGCCCGATGAGCGAACGAGCAAGTGGAGCACCGTGACACGCCTGCGATGGCCGCGCCGGACGCCGGTCGACCCGTACCTCCTGCTGCTGCTGGGGACGGTGGGGCTGGCGGCGCTGCTGCCGGCCCGGGGGGCGGCGGCCGACGTCGCCTCCGGTGCCTCCACGGCCGCGATCGCCTTCCTCTTCTTCCTCTACGGCGCCCGGCTCTCCACCCGTGAGGCACTGGACGGGCTCAAGCACTGGCGGCTCCACGTCACCGTCCTGGCCTGCACCTTCGTCGTCTTCCCGGTGCTGGGCCTCGCGGCCCGGGGTCTCGTCCCGGTCTTCCTGACCGACCCGCTCTACCAGGGCCTGCTCTTCCTGACCCTGGTCCCGTCGACCGTGCAGTCGTCGATCGCCTTCACCTCCGTCGCCCGGGGCAACGTGCCCGCGGCGATCTGCGCGGGGTCCTTCTCCTCCCTCGTCGGCATCGTCGTCACCCCGCTGCTGGCCGCCGCCCTGCTCGGCTCCACCGGCGGCGGGTTCTCCGCCGACTCGGTGCTGAAGATCGTCGCCCAGTTGCTGGTGCCGTTCGTCGCGGGGCAACTGCTGCGCCGCTGGATCGGCGGTTTCGTCGCCCGGCACAAGAGGGTCCTCGGGCTGGTCGACCGGGGCTCGATCCTGCTGGTCGTCTACACCGCGTTCAGCGAGGGCGTGGTCCGGGGCGTCTGGCACCAGGTCAGCCCGGTCCGGCTCGCCGGGCTGCTGGCGGTGGAGGCCGTGCTGCTCGCCGTGATGCTGGCGCTGACCTGGTACGGGGGGAAGGCGCTGCGGTTCGGCCGGGAGGACCGGATCGCCATCCAGTTCGCGGGCTCGAAGAAGTCCCTGGCCTCCGGGCTGCCGATGGCGAGCGTGCTGTTCGGGGCGCACGCCTCGCTGGCGGTGCTGCCGCTGATGCTCTTCCACCAGATGCAGCTCATGGTGTGCGCGGTCATCGCCAAACGCCGCTCGCACGACCCGGTGACCGAGGAACCGGCCGGCCCGGGACGCCCGGCCGGAGGCCCACGGACCACGGTCGGCACCGGCACACGCCCCCACTGAGCCGCGGCGCCGGCCGGCCGCGAGGCAGCCACCGGCTGAGGCGCCCCGCAGGCGACCGAGGCATCACAGCGGGACCCCTGGCCGGCGCAGGGGGCGCTCCCCGTCGGCCGGGGCCCCGCCGTCGTGTCGCGGGGGACCGGGTCAGCCCCGGGGGGCCGCGGCCCGCAGGGCGATGCGGTCCTCGCCCGCGTACACGTTCATCGAGTTGCCGCGCAGGAAGCCCACCAGGGTCAGGCCGGTCTCGGCGGCCAGGTCCACGGCGAGGGACGACGGGGCGGACACGGCGGCCAGCACGGGGATGCCGGCCATGACGGCCTTCTGCGCCAGTTCGAAGGAGGCCCGTCCGGAGACGAGCAGCACCGACCGGGACAGCGGCAGGCCGCCGTGCTGGAACGCGCGGCCGACGAGCTTGTCGACCGCGTTGTGCCGGCCGACGTCCTCGCGGACGTCGGCGAGTTCCCCGTCCTCGGTGAACAGGGCCGCCGCGTGCAGTCCGCCGGTGCGGTCGAAGACCCGCTGGGCGGCGCGCAGCCGGTCGGGGAGGCTCGCGAGGAGGCCGGGGTCGAGGCGGACGGGGGGCGCGTCGGCGATGGGCCAGCGGGCGGTGGTACGGACCGCGTCCAGGCTGGCCTTGCCGCACAGCCCGCACGAGGAGGTGGTGTAGACGTTGCGTTCCAGGGTGATGTCGGGCAGGACCACCCCGGGCGCGGTCCGCACGTCGACCACGTTGTAGGTGTTGACGCCGTCGGCGGTGGCGCCCGCGCAGTACACGATGTTGCCCAGGTCGGCCCGGTCGGCGAGGACGCCCTCGCTGACCAGGAACCCGGCGGCGAGGGCGAAGTCGTCGCCGGGGGTGCGCATGGTGATGGCGAGGGGCTTGCCGTTGAGCCGGATCTCCAGGGGTTCCTCGGCGACGAGCGTGTCCGGCCGGGCCGAGACCGCCCCGTCCCTGATCCGGATCACCTTGCGTCGTTCCGTGACTCGTCCCATGTCCCCATCAGTCCGTTCCGTCGGGTCGGTCCCGGTTCTGCACGTGCCGGTAGCCGAAGCGCCCCTTGATGCACAGGTTGCCGTGGGTCACCGGGTCGTCGTGCGGCGAGGTGACCTCGACGATCTCATTGTCCTGCACGCGCAGGGTGAGGCTGCGGCCCACTCCGCAGTACGCGCACACCGTCGTCGTCCCCTTCTGCCGGGTCCCGTCCCAGGTGCCCGCCGCCCGCATGTCGTACTCCGACCTGGCGGACAGCGCGCCGGTGGGGCAGACCTCGACGCAGTTGCCGCAGGCGTCGACGCACTTGTGGCACAGGATGCACTTGCCGTAGTCGCGGACGTAGAGGTCGTTGTCGACCCGGGGTTCCCCTCGACCCGGGCCGCCTCCGGGCCGAAGCGGTCGGGCCGCGCCCCGTACTCCTCGATCCACTCGGCCGCCCGCGGGGTGGTCGACAGGTCGACAGGTCGACGGAGGAGGCGACAAGTTCCAGGACGACCTTGCGGCTGTGCCGGGCGCGTTCGGTGCCGGTGCGGACCACCATGCCGGGCTCGGCCCGGCGGGAGCAGGCGGGGCGCAGATCGGGCTCGACCGGGCACTTCAGGCCGCCCGCCCGCATCGCCTCGCTCAGGGCCAGACAGCGGGCGGAGACGCTCCGGTCGGGCTCGCCGAGGGAGAACCGGGTGCCTTCCAGGTGCCGGACCACGCCCGGCTCCGCCAGTTCGGTGGCCGCGTAGACCACGCAGCCGACGGCCCGTTCGGGCGCGAGCACCGCGCTGACCGCGCCGCCGGGGTCCACGCTCTCGACGCGGTGGCCGTCGTGGGGGCCGCCGTGCCGGTGGAAGTACCACCAGGGGATGCCGTTCTGGGCGGCGACCACCGCCGTGGTGTCGTGGAGCAGCGGCCCGACCAGCGGCCCGCACGCCGCGTAGGAGGTGGCCTTCAGCCCCAGGAACACATAGTCGACCGGGCCCACTTCGGCCGGGTCGTCGGTGGCGCGCGGCCGGGCGGTGAAGTCACCGCGCGGACTGCGCACCCGCACCCCGTGCCGCCGCATGGCCGCCAGATGGGGTCCGCGGGCGATGAGCTGGACGTCGGCACCCGCGCGGTGGAGCGCGGCGCCCACGTAGGCGCCGATCGCGCCGGCGCCGAGGACGGCGACTTTCATACCGGAAGCTCCGTTCGGTCGGGGTCGTACCGAGGAACCGAAGAACGAGCCGAGGGCGAGCCGGAAGTGCGAGGCACCACTGTCGACGAAATATTGTCTACAGTATGGATATAGGCTCGGCAAGGTTTCGCGCAGGCCCGTGACGGAAGCCGACAAGCCGCGCTGCCGTTTCCTGTCGCATCACCTGCCGCCGTACCCGTGAGTCACTGATCAGACTGGTGCATCCCGCAACCTGAGGCAGAGGGGTATCCGCCCATGCACCGCTCGCGTATCACCGGCGTCGGCCACTACCAGCCCGCCCGCGTCCTCACCAACGAGGACCTGGCCGGTCTGGTCGACACCAGCGACGAGTGGATCACGAGCCGGGTGGGCATCCGCACCCGCCGCATCGCCGGCCCCGACGAACCGGTCGACGAGCTGGCCGCGCACGCCGCCGCCAAGGCCCTCGCCGCGGCCGGGGCCGCCCCCGGCGAGGTCGACCTGGTGCTGGTCGCCACCTCCACCGCCATCGACCGCTCCCCGAACATGGCCGCCCGTGTCGCCGCCCGGCTCGGCATGGCCGCGCCCGCCACCCTCGACATCAACGTGGTGTGCGCCGGCTTCACCCACGCCCTGGCCAGCGCCGACCACGCCGTGCGCGCCGGTGCCGCGCGCCGCGCCCTGGTCATCGGCGCCGACAAGATGTCCGACGTCACCGACTGGACCGACCGCACCACCTGCGTCCTCGTCGGCGACGGGGCGGGCGCCGCCGTCGTCGAGCCCTGCGCCCCGGACGCGGAACCCGGCATCGGACCGGTGCTGTGGGGCTCGGTCCCCGAGATGGGCCACGCGGTACGCATCGAGGGCACGCCCCCGCGCTTCGCCCAGGAGGGGCAGAGCGTCTACCGCTGGGCCACCACCAAGCTGCCCGCCGTCGCCCGCGAGGTCTGCGCCCGCGCCGGGACCGACCCCGCCGACCTCGCCGCCGTCGTCCTGCACCAGGCCAACCTGCGCATCATCGAGCCCCTCGCCGAGCGGATCGGCGCCCACCGCGCCGTCGTCGCCCGCGACGTCACCGAGTCCGGCAACACTTCGGCCGCCAGCATCCCGCTCGCCCTCGCCAAGCTGGTCGAACGCGGCGCGGTCGGCAGCGGCGACCCGGTCCTCCTCTTCGGCTTCGGCGGCAACCTCTCCTACGCGGGCCAGGTCGTCCGCTGCCCCTGACCGCCCTGACCGCCCTGGCCGCCCGGCTGCGCCGTAGACTGTAGACGAAAGACAATTGACACTTCCTTTACTGTCTTTACCATCTGCATTGTCTCTACCGTCTGCCGTCGTCTGCGCCGAGGGGACCGCGATGTTGTCGACCGGACTGCCCCAGGGGGCGGTACCCAAGCTCGAACGCCCCGGCCCGCTGCGGGACCGGGTCTATGAGGCGCTGCTCGAACTCATCACCACCCGCGCCCTCGGTCCGGGCCAGCACCTCGTGGAGAGCGAACTCGCCGGCCACCTCGGGGTCTCCCGCCAGCCCGTGCGCGAGGCCCTCCAGCGGTTGAACACCGAGGGCTGGGTCGATCTCCGCCCCGCCCAGGGCGCCTTCGTGCACGAGCCGACCGAGGCCGAGGCCGACCAGCTCCTGACCGTCCGTACGCTGCTGGAGGCCGAGGCCGCCCGGCTCGCCGCCGCGGGCGCGTCCAGCGCGGGCGTGGCCGCCCTGGAGGAGCTGTGCGCCGAGGGCGAACGGGCCGTCGCCGCCGACGAGGTGGACGCCGCCGTCGCCCTCAACGCCCGCTTCCACGCCAAGGTGATGGAGCTGGCGGGCAACGCCGTCCTCGCCGAACTGGCCGCCCAGGTCGACCGCCGGGTCCGCTGGTACTACACGCCGATCGCCCGGCGGCGCGGACAGCAGTCCTGGGTCGAGCACCGCGAACTGATCGCCGCCATCGCCGACCGGGACGAACAGCGCGCGACCCGGCTGATGCGGGAGCACACCGAGCACACCCGGCGGTCGTACCACGCCCGTTCGGCGTCCTGAGGGGTCCCCGCCGGGCTTCGCGGGGGGCCGCGCGGGGCCCTGAGGGGTCCTCCGTCACACCGCTCTTTGTCCTGTGAGTGGAGAAAGTCGGCGGCAATCTGTGCACAGCTTCTTCCCAGTCTGGGCAGCCGCTGCTACGTTCCCTTCGAAAGCACCACAGCAGGCGGCCGATTGAGGCGGGGAGGGGCTCGTGAGACGCATGACCGCACGACCCGCCAACGCCCACCAGGCCAGGCTGCTGAAGCTGTTGCGCGACGGCGGCCCCAACTCCCGGGCCCAACTGGGCGACCAGGTCGACCTCTCCCGGTCGAAGCTGGCCGTCGAGGTGGACCGGCTGCTGGAGACCGGGCTGGTCGTGGCCGACGGACTCGCCGCCTCCCGCGGCGGGCGCCGCTCGCACAACATCCGGCTCCACCCGCACCTGCGTTTCCTCGGCGTCGACATCGGCGCGACCTCGGTCGACGTCGCCGTCACCAACGCCGAGCTGGAGATCCTCGGACACATCAACCAGCCCATGGACGTCCGCGAGGGACCCGTAGCGGTCTTCGAGCAGGTCCTGTCCATGGCCGCCAAGCTGCGGGCCTCGGGGCTCGCGGAGGGCTTCGACGGCGCCGGCATCGGCGTCCCCGGGCCGGTCCGCTTCCCCGAGGGCGTCCCCGTGGCGCCGCCGATCATGCCGGGCTGGGACGGCTTCCCCGTGCGGGAGGCGCTCAGCCAGGAACTCGGCTGCCCGGTCATGGTCGACAACGACGTGAACCTGATGGCGCTGGGGGAGCAGCACGCGGGCGTCGCCCGCACCGTGCAGGACTTCCTCGTCGTCAAGATCGGCACCGGTATCGGCTGCGGCATCATCGTCGGCGGTGACGTCTACCGCGGGACGACGGGCAGCGCGGGCGACATCGGACACATCCAGGCCGTGCCCGACGGCCGCCCCTGCGCCTGCGGCAACCGGGGCTGCCTGGAGGCCCACTTCAGCGGCGCGGCGCTCGCCCGCGACGCCGAGGAGGCCGCCCAGCAGGGCCGGTCGGCCGAACTCGCGGCCCGGCTGGAGACGAACGGGGGCCTCAGCGCCGCCGACGTCGCCGCCGCGGCCGCCGCGGGCGACGCCACCGCCCTCGATCTGATCCGCGAGGGCGGCAACCGCACCGGCCAGGTCATCGCCGGCCTGGTCAGCTTCTTCAACCCCGGACTCGTGGTGATCGGCGGCGGGGTGACCGGCCTCGGCCACACCCTGCTCGCCGCGATCCGCACCCAGGTCTACCGCCAGTCGCTGCCCCTGGCGACCGGCAACCTGCCCATCGTGCTCGGCGAACTGGGCCCCACCGCCGGCGTCATCGGCGCGGCCCGGCTCATCAGCGACCACCTGTTCTCCCCCGCGTAGAGCCGCACCACCGTACGCACCACCGTACGCACACCCCTGGCAAGAGAACGCCTTCCCGCGCAGCGCTCCGCCCCGCTGTGCCCAGTGACACCAGCGATTCTCGGCAGAGCCGCACGACGCCGAGCACCGCCCGGCCACGTCCCGCCCTACCGCTCCGCCCTGATCTGCCCTGACACCGGCCCGCACGCCCGCCGAGGGGACCACACATGGCACCAGAACCACCGCTGCTCAGCATGTCCGGCATCACCAAGTCGTTCCCCGGAGTCCGGGCCCTGGACGGCGTCGACCTCGACGTCCAGGCCGGCGAGGTGCACTGTCTGCTCGGCCAGAACGGGGCCGGCAAGTCCACCCTCATCAAGGTCCTGGCCGGTGCCCACCAGCCCGACACCGGCACCATCCGCTGGCGCGGCGAGGAGGTGACGCTCCGCTCGCCCATCGCCGCCATGCGCCTGGGCATCGCCACCATCTACCAGGAACTCGACCTGGTGGAGCACCTGTCGGTCGCCGAGAACGTCCACCTCGGCCACGAACCGACCGCCGCCGGATTCGTCGTCCGCGGCAAGGCGGCGCGCGCCTCCACCGGCGCCCTGCTCAAGCGGCTCGGGCACCCGGAGATCGAACCCGGCCGCCTGGTGGGGGAGTTGTCGGCGGCGCAGCAGCAGATCGTGTCCATGGCACGGGCCCTCTCCCACGACGTACGGCTGATCGTGATGGACGAGCCGTCCGCCGCACTCGACCCGGACGAGGTCGACAACCTCTTCCGGATCGTCGGCGACCTGACCGCCGCCGGTGTCGCCGTCGTCTACATCTCGCACCGCCTGGAGGAGATCCGCCGCATCGGCGACCGGGTCACCGTCCTCAAGGACGGCCGCGCCGTGGCCCGCGGACTGCCCGCCAGATCGACGCCGACCAGCGAGGTCGTCGCCCTGATGACCGGCCGCAACGTCGCCTACGTCTTCCCGGACCGGCCTTCCTCGCCGCCCTCGGCCGAACCGGTGCTGAGCGTGCGGGGGCTGACCCGCGAGGGCGAGTTCGCGGCCCTGGACCTGGACATCCGCCCGGGGGAGATCGTCGGGCTCGCCGGACTGGTCGGCTCCGGCCGCTCCGAGATCCTGGAGACCGTCTTCGGCGCCCGCAGGCCCACCGCCGGGCAGGTCCTGGTCGAGGGACGGCCGTTGCGGCCCGGCAGCGTACGGGCCGCCGTCCGCGCCGGACTCGGCCTGGCCCCCGAGGAACGCAAGGCCCAGGCCCTGCTGATGCTGGAGTCCGTCACCCGCAACGTGTCGGTCTCCACCATGTCCCGCTTCGCCCGCGCCGGCTGGATCGACCGCCGCGCCGAACTGGGCGCCGCCCGCGCCGCCACCCGCGAACTGTCGCTCCGGCCCGACAACCCGGACGTGCCCGTGCGCACCCTGTCCGGCGGCAACCAGCAGAAGGCGGTCCTCGCCCGCTGGCTGCTGCGCGGCTGCCGCGTCCTGCTCCTGGACGAACCCACCCGCGGCGTCGACGTCGGCGCCCGCGCCGAGCTGTACGCGGTCATCCGGCGCCTCGCCGACGAGGGCCTCGCCGTGCTGCTGGTCTCCAGCGAGGTCCCCGAGGTGCTCGGCCTCGCCGACCGCGTGCTGGTGCTGCGCGAGGGCCGGGTCGTGCACGAGGCGCCCGCCCGCGAACTCGACGAACACCGCGTACTCGACCTCGTGATGGAAGGAAGCCCGGCGTCATGACGCAGCACGCATCCCCGCCCCGGGACGGCACCGGCAAGGCGGCACCCGTGGACGGGCCGCCCGCCTGGCGGGGCGTGATCGCCCGCGCCGACGTCCGCACCCTCTCCCTGCTCGGCGTCCTCGCCGTCCTGGTGATCATCGGCGGTGTCACCAAGCCCGACGAGTTCCTCGACACCCGCAACCTCCAGCTCGTCCTCACCCAGGCGTCCGTGATCGGCGTCGTCACCGTCGGCATGACCTTCGTCATCATCTCCGGCGGCATCGACCTCTCCGTCGGCGCCATCGTCGCCCTCGCCTCGGTGTGGGCCACCACGGTCGCCACCCAGGAGTACGGATTCCTCGGCATCCTGTTCACCGCGATCGTGGTCGGCGTCGGCTGCGGACTCGTCAACGGCGTCCTCATCGCGTACGGCGCGATGGTCCCGTTCATCGCCACCCTCGCCATGCTCGCCTCCGCCCGCGGCCTGGCCCTGCAGATCACCGACGGACGGACCCAGATCGTCACCGTCGACGGCATCCTCGACCTCGGCGAACGCGACTCCTACGTGCTCGGCGTCCCGCCCCTGGTGCTGGTCTTCGCCGCCGTCACCGTCGTCGGCTGGCTGGTGCTGAACCGCACCACCTTCGGCCGCCGCACCGTCGCCGTCGGCGGCAACGCCGAGGCCGCCCGCCTCGCCGGCATCGACGTCCGCCGCCAGCGCCTCTACCTCTACCTGCTGTCCGGGCTGTGCTGCGGCATCGCCGCCTTCCTGCTGATCGTCCTGTCCGGCTCCGGCCAGAACACCAACGGCAACCTCTACGAACTCGACGCCATCGCCGCCGCGATCATCGGCGGCACGCTGCTCAGCGGCGGCCGGGGCACCATCGTCGGCTCCGTGCTCGGCGTCCTGATCTTCACCACGATCACCAACATCTTCGCCCTGAACAACCTGCAGAGCGACGTCCAGCAGATCGCCAAGGGCGCGATCATCGTCGCCGCCGTGCTGGTCCAGCGCCGTACCGCGAGCACGACCTGAGGAAAGGGTTCACCGCCATGCCCGAGCACACGCCCCTCGCCAGCCGCAGAGGACTGCTCTTCGGAGCCGCCGCCGTCTCCGCCGGCGCCTTCCTCACCGGGTGCACGAGCAACGAGTCCGACGACGACAAGGAGGCCGCCGCCGACACCCGGCCGGCCGCCGACGACAAGCCCGGCAAGCCGGTCACCATCGGCTACGCCGGTCCGCTCGCCGACCACGGCTGGCTCAACGCCATCAACGACCAGGCCAAGAACCGGGCGGGGAAGTACTCCGACGTCACCCTCGAAGTCACCGAGGGCTCCAACGACACCGCCCAGCAGATCGGCCAGATCGAGACCCTCATCAACAAGAAGGTCGACGTCCTGGTGGTGCTGCCCGCCGACGGCAAGGCGCTCACCCAGGTCGGGCTGAAGGCGATGCGGGCCGGGATACCGGTGGTCAACCTGGACCGGGTCTTCAACACCCCGCAGGCGTACCGCTGCTGGATCGGCGGTGACAACTACGGCATGGGCCTCAACGCCGGGCACTACATCGGCGAGAAGCTCAAGGGCAAGGCCGGCGCCCGGGTGGTCGAGCTGGCCGGCCTGGACAACCTGGAGCTGACCAAGCAGCGCAGCCAGGGCTTCGACGACGCCCTGAAGAACTACCCCAACATCAAGAAGGTGGCCCGCCAGGCCGCCGACTTCACCGTGGAGTCCGGCCAGGCCAAGATGGCCCAGCTCCTCCAGGCCCAGTCGAAGTTCGACGCGCTGTGGAACCACGACGACGACCAGGGCGTGGGCGCCCTGCGCGCCATCGAACAGGCCGGACGCGACGACTTCCTGATGGTCGGCGGCGCGGGCGCGCTCTCCGCGTTCCAGGCCATCAAGCAGGACAACGGCGTCCTGAAGGCGACCGTCCTCTACCCGCCGACCATGGCCGCCTCCGCGATCGACCTCGCCCGCGCCCTCGGCCAGGGCAAGGGGATCGGCGGCCTCGCCGAGTACGAGATCCCCGCGTCGATCACCCTCTACTCGGCCGTCGTCGACAAGGACAACGTCGACCAGTACATGTCCACCGGCTTCAAGTGAGGAGCCCCGCCCCACGGGCCTGACCAGCCCTTCGGGGTGGGGACCACCCCCCACCGCGCCACCACGACGAGGAGGACAACCGCATGGGACAGCCGCAGCAGCCCGAGGGGGCCGGGGCGCAGACACCGGCCCCCGGGGCGCAGGCACCCGCCCCCGGGACCGGGACCGCCGCAGCCACGGGGACGACGGCCGGTGAGGCCACCGGAACGGCGCCGCCGGCCCCCGGGGCGGTCGGCACGGTGACGCCACCGGCCCCGGAGGCGGCCGGTGCGGTGCCGGCCCCCGGGGCGGTGGGCCCGGTGCCGTCGGCCACCGGAGCGGTCGGCACGGCGCCGCCGACCGCCGGGGCCGTGGACGGCGCGGCCACGGGGGCGTCGGCCGTCGGGGGCGTGGTGTCGTCGGCCGTCGTGGGCGCGGTGACGCCGACCGTCGGAGCCGTCGAAGCCGGCGGAGCCACCGGCACCGAGGCGTCGGCCGTGGTGGTGCCCCGGCCCGCCGGGGCGTCCGTCGGCAGGCCGGCGCTGCGGGTCGGCATGGTCGGCTACGCCTTCATGGGCGCCGCCCACTCCCAGGGCTGGCGCACCGCCGGCCGGGTCTTCGACCTGCCGCTGAACCCGGTGCTCGCCGCGATCTGCGGCCGGGACGCGGACGCGGTGCGCGCCGCCGCCGACCGGCACGGCTGGGCGGCCGCCGAGACCGACTGGCGGGCGCTGATCGCCCGGGACGACGTCGACCTCGTCGACATCTGCACCCCCGGCGACAGCCACGCCGAGATCGCGCTCGCCGCGCTCGCCGCCGGCAAGCACGTCCTGTGCGAGAAACCGCTCGCCAACACCGTCGCCGAGGCCGAGGCGATGACCCGCGCCGCCGACGAGGCCGCCGCCCGCGGCCAGCTCGCCATGGTCGGCTTCAACTACCGCCGGGTACCGGCCACCGCGCTGGCCCGGCGGATGGTCGCCGAGGGCCGGATCGGCAGGCTGCGGCACGTGCGGGTGACCTACCTCCAGGACTGGCTGGTCGACCCCGAGGCCCCGCTGACCTGGCGGCTGCGCAAGGAACTCGCCGGGTCCGGCGCGCTCGGCGACCTCGGCGCGCACATCGTCGACCTCGCCCAGTACCTGACCGGCGAGAAGCTGGCCGGTGTCTCCGCCCTCACCGAGACCTTCGTACGGCGGCGCCCGCTGCCCGCCGGCGCCGCCCGGGGCCTGACCGCCGGGTCGGCGGACGGCACCACCGGAGAGGTCACCGTGGACGACGCCGCCGTCTTCACCGGCCGCTTCCCCTCCGGCGCCCTCGCCTCCTTCGAGGCCACCCGGTACGCCACCGGCCGCAAGAACGCCCTGCGCATCGAGCTCAACGGCGAACACGGCTCCCTCGCCTTCGACCTGGAGCGGCTCAACGAGCTGGCGTACCACGACGGCACCGAGCCCGGAGAGCACGCCGGTTTCCGCCGCATCCTCGTCACCGAACCCGAACACCCCTACCTGGCCGCCTGGTGGCCGCCCGGCCACGGCCTCGGCTACGAGCACACCTTCGTCCACCAGGCCCGCGACCTGGTCCACGCCGTGGCCGACGGCCGCCGCCCGGAACCCTCCTTCGCCGACGGACTCCAGGTGCAGCGCGTGCTCGCCGCCGTGGAGGAGAGCGCCCAGAAGAACTCCGTCTACACCCCGATCGCCCCCTGAGGAGGCTGGCAGCGACATGCCGCGCAACTTCACGCTCTTCACCGGCCAGTGGGCGGACCTGCCCCTGGAGGAGGTCTGCCGACTCGCCCGCGACTTCGGCTACGACGGCCTCGAACTCGCCTGCTGGGGCGACCACTTCGAGGTCGACAAGGCCCTCGCCGACCCCTCCTACGTCGACTCCCGCCACCAGCTTCTCGACAAGTACGGCCTGAAGTGCTGGGCCGTCTCCAACCACCTGGTGGGCCAGGCGGTCTGCGACGCCATCATCGACGAACGCCACCAGGCGATCCTGCCCGCCCGCATCTGGGGCGACGGCGACGCCGAGGGCGTACGGCAGCGGGCCGCCGCCGAACTCAAGGACACCGCGCGGGCCGCCCGCCGGCTCGGCGTCGACACCGTCATCGGCTTCACCGGCTCCGCGATCTGGCACCTGGTCGCCATGTTCCCGCCCGCCCCCGAATCGATGATCGAACGCGGCTACCAGGACTTCGCCGACCGCTGGAACCCGATCCTGGACGTCTTCGACGCCGAGGGCGTCCGCTTCGCCCACGAGGTCCACCCCAGCGAGATCGCCTACGACTACTGGACCACCCGGCGCGCCCTGGAAGCCGTCGACCACCGCCCGGCCTTCGGCCTCAACTTCGACCCCTCCCACTTCGTCTGGCAGGACCTCGACCCGGTCGGGTTCCTGTGGGACTTCCGCGACCGGATCTACCACGTCGACTGCAAGGAGGCCCGCAAGCGCCTCGACGGCCGCAACGGCCGCCTCGGCTCCCACCTGCCCTGGGGCGACCCGCGCCGCGGCTGGGACTTCGTCTCCGCCGGGCACGGCGACGTGCCCTGGGAGGACGTCTTCCGGATGCTGCGCTCCATCGACTACCAGGGCCCGGTCTCCGTGGAGTGGGAGGACGCCGGCATGGACCGGCTCCAGGGCGCCCCCGAGGCCCTCGCCCGCCTGAAGACCTACGACTTCGAGCCGCCCAGCGCGTCCTTCGACGCGGCGTTCGGCAACTAGCCCGCACCCCTTCCGGGGTGACGGCGCACCCCGGCGCCCGCACCGCACCCACCCGTACGGCACACCCGTTTCCGGAGGGACTTCGTGCACAGAACCAGGCTCCGCAGCACCCGCGCGCCCAGAAGGCGCAGACTCCGCACCAGCCTCGCCCTGCTCACCGGCCTGCTCCTGGCCGTCGGCACCCCCGCCACCGTGGCCGGCGCCCACCCCGGCCACCCGGAGCACGACAGCCCGGCCCCCGCGGCCGAGGGGCAGTTCCAGCAGGTGCCGCTCGCCAAGGGCGAACCCGAGATGGGCGAGCCGATGTCGCTCGCCGTGCTCCCGGACCGCAGCGTCCTGCACACCTCGCGCGACGGCACCCTGCGCCTCACCGACCAGGGCGGCGTCACCAAAATCGCCGGCAAGCTCGATGTCTACAGCCACGACGAGGAGGGACTGCAGGGCGTCGGCATCGACCCGGACTTCGAGCACAACCGGGCGATCTACCTCTATTACGCCCCGCCGCTCGACACCCCTGAGGGCGACGCCCCGGAGAACGGCACCGCCGCCGACTTCGCGAAGTTCGACGGCGTCAACCGCCTCTCCCGCTTCGTGCTCAACCCCAACGGCACGCTGGACCTGGCCAGCGAGAAGAAGGTCCTGGACGTCGCCACCTCCCGCGGCATCTGCTGCCACGTCGGCGGTGACATCGACTTCGACGCCGAGGGCAACCTCTACCTCTCCACCGGAGACGACTCCAACCCCTTCGCCTCCGACGGCTTCACCCCGATCGACGAGCGGTCCAGCCGCAACCCGGCCTTCGACGCCCGCCGCAGCTCCGGCAACACCAACGACCTGCGCGGCAAGATCCTGCGCATCAAGGTCGCCGAGGACGGCTCGTACACCGTCCCGGAGGGCAACCTCTTCGCCCCCGGCACCGCGAAGACCCGCCCCGAGATCTACGCGATGGGCTTCCGCAACCCGTTCCGGATGAGCGTCGACGACGAGACCGGCATCGTCTACGTCGGCGACTACGGCCCCGACGCCGGCGCCGCCGACCCGAACCGCGGCCCGGCCGGACAGGTCGAGTTCGCCAAGGTCACCGAGCCCGGCAACTTCGGCTGGCCGTTCTGCACCGGCGACAACGACCCGTACGTCGACTACGACTTCGCCACCGGCACCTCCGGCGAGCCCTTCGACTGCGCCGCCCCGAAGAACACCTCGCCGCACAACACCGGCCTGGTCGACCTGCCGCCCGCGCAGCCCGCCTGGATACCGTACGACGGCGGCTCCGTGCCCGAGTTCGGCACCGGCTCCGAGTCCCCGATGGCCGGACCGGTCTACCACTACGACCCCGACCTCGACTCCGAGGTGAAGTTCCCCGAGGCGTACGACGGCGACTTCTTCGCCGGTGAGTTCGGCCGCCAGTGGATCAAGCGGATCGAGCAGAACGAGGACGGGACGGTCGCGTCGATCAACGACTTCCCGTGGACCGGCACCCAGATCATGGACATGGAGTTCGGCCCCGACGGGGCGCTCTACGTCCTGGACTACGGTCTCTCCTGGTTCCAGGGCGACGACGACTCCGCCCTCTACCGGATCGAGAACGCCGAGGACGGCTACTCCCCGATCGCCGAGGTGAGCGCCGACAAGACCTCCGGCGCGGTGGGCCTGAAGGTCGCCTTCACCGGCTCCGCCAAGGACGCCGACTCCACGGACCTCACCTACCGGTGGGACTTCGGCGACGGCACCACCGGCACCGGCCTCACCCCCACCCACCGCTACAAGAAGGCCGGCACCTACACCGCGGTCTTCACCGCCGAGGACCCCGAGGGCAACACCGGCAACGCCAGCGTCCGCATCGTGGTCGGCAACACCGAACCCAAGGTGCGGATCGACATACCCGGCAACGGCACCCTGGCCGCCTTCGGCGAGCCCGTCCCGTTCAAGGTGACCGTGACCGACCCCGAGGAGACCGTCGACTGCTCCAAGGTCAAGGTCACCTACAGCCTCGGCCACGACCACCACGCCCACGAGCTGACCAGCGAGATGGGCTGTGAGGGCACCCTGAAGCCGCCGGCCGGCGAGGGCGGACACGACCCCAACGCCAACATCTACGGCGTCGTCGGCGCCAGCTACACCGACGGCGGGGCGAACGGCCAGGAGGCGCTGACCGGCACCGCCCGCGCCGTGCTCCAGCCGCTGCACCGCCAGGCCGAGCACTTCACCACCCAGTCCGGCATCCAGACCTACGACAAGTCCGGCGCCAACGGCGGCAGGACCGTCGGCGACATCAACGACGGCGACTGGATCTCCTTCAGCCCCTACAAGTTCGACGGGCAGAAGAAGATGACCGTACGCGCCTCCTCCGGCGGCTCCGGCGGCTACCTCGAACTGCGCACCGGCTCGCCCACCGGCCCGTTGCACGGCTCGGCCTACATCCCGCCGACCGGAAGCTGGGAGACGTTCCAGAACGTCGACGTGCCCCTGCGGGCGCTGCCCAGGAAGACCACCGACATCTACCTCGTCTTCCGGGGCGGCGACGGCGCGCTGTTCGACGTGGACGACTTCGAGTTCTCCAAGGAGCCCTTCAAGAACGGCAAGAAGGTCCTGGTCTTCTCCAAGACGGCCGGCTACCGCCACGACGCCATCCCGGAGGGCATCGCCGCCCTGAAGGAACTGGGCGCCCCGGCCGGCATCACCGTCACCGCGACCGAGGAGGCCAAGCAGTTCACCACGGCCAACCTCGCCAAGTACGACGCGGTCGCCTTCATGTCCACCACCGGTGACGTCCTCGACGCGGAACAGCAGACGGCGTTCGAGAACTACATCAAGAACGGCGGCGGCTACCTGGGCGTGCACGCCGCCGCCGACACCGAGTACGACTGGCAGTTCTACGGCGGCCTCGTCGGCGCCTACTTCGCCTCGCACCCCGCCATCCAGCAGGCCACCGTGCGCGTGGAGGACCACGACCACCCGGCCACCGCCCACCTGGACGACACCTGGGTGCGCACCGACGAGCTGTACAACTACCGCAGCAACCCGCGCGAGCGGGCCAAGGTCCTCGCCACCCTCGACGAGACCACCTACCAGGGCGGCACCATGAAGGGCGACCACCCGATCGCCTGGTGCCAGAGCTACCAGGGCGGCCGCTCCTTCTACACCGGCCTCGGCCACACCAAGGAGTCCTACGCCGACGAAGCCTTCCGCGCCCACCTGCTCGGCGGCCTCCAGTACGCCACCGGCCAGGTCAAGGCGGACTGCAAGCCGGACAAGGGCTACCGCGAGATCTTCAACGGCCAGACCCTGGACGGCTGGAAGCAGGCCGGCCCCGGCGGCTTCGACGTCAAGGACGGCACGCTGGAGTCCGACGGCGGCATGGGACTGCTCTGGTACCAGGCCAAGGAGCTGAAGTCGTACTCGCTCACGCTCGACTGGAAGATGCGCGGCGACGACAACTCCGGGATCTTCGTGGGCTTCCCCGCCTCCGACGACCCCTGGTCCGCGGTGGACAAGGGCTACGAGGTCCAGATCGACGCCACGGACGCCGCCGACCGCACCACGGGCGCCGTCTACTCCTTCAAGTCGGCGAACATCAAGGCCCGTGACCAGGTCCTGCGCCCACCCGGGCAGTGGAACTCCTACGAGATCAAGGTCCAGGGCGAACGCCTCCAGGTGTTCCTCAACGGAGTCAAGATCAACGACTTCACCAACAAGGACCCCGAGCGGAGCCTGACGGACGGCTACATCGGCCTCCAGAACCACGGCGCCTCGGACAAGGTCTCCTTCCGGAACATCCAGTTGAAGGAGCTGTCCTCCTAGCCCCTCACGGGGCCATCGGACGGCGACGGGCGGGGGACGCCGGACCCCCGCCCGCCGCCACCACCACCCGGCCGTCCGGCCGGTTCCCCAGGGGGCCCGCCGGTCGGCCGGCTCTCCGGGGCCACCCCGGTGTCCCCGGGGCCACCACCCGGTCCTTCCGGTGCTCTGCCCGGTGCGTCCGGGGTTCCACCACGACGCGTTCGACAAGGAGGCTGCCCATGTCCGCGTCCCCTTCCTCATTCTCTTCGTCCTCCGTCTCCCGTACTGGCGTGTGGCTGATCGGTGCGCGCGGTTCCGTCGCGACGACCGTGGTGGCGGGCGCCGCCGCGCTGACCGCCGGCCTGCACCCCCCGACCGGCCTGGTCACCGAGACCCCCCACTTCGCCGGGTCCGGACTCCCGCCCCTGACCTCCCTGGTCTTCGGCGGCCACGACACCGTCGACTGCCCCCTCCCCAAGCGCGCCGAGGCTCTGGCCGCCGGTGGTGTCCTGCCCCCCGGCCTGCCCTCCGCCGTCCGCGCCGAACTGGCCGCCGCGGAACGCGAGATACGCCCCGGCGGTCCCCTGCCCGGCGACACCCGGACCGCCGAGGAACTGATCACCGCCTTCGCCGCCGACATCCGCGACTTCGTCCGCCGCACGGGGGTCGCGCGGGCCGTGGTCGTCAACGTGGCGTCCACCGAGCCGCTCGCCACCGGCCGGGACCTGCCGCCCAGCTCCCGCTACGCGGCGGCGGCCCTGCGCGCCGGATGCCCGTACGTCAACTTCACCCCCTCCACCGGCCTCCACCACCCGTCCCTGGCCGACGAGGCGACCGCCTCCGGCCTGCCGTACGCGGGCCGCGACGGCAAGACCGGCCAGACGCTGCTGCGGTCCGTCCTCGGCCCGATGTTCGCCCAGCGCGCCCTCACCGTCCGGGCCTGGTCCGGCACCAACCTCCTCGGCGGCGGCGACGGCGCCGCCCTCGCCGACCCGGCCGCCGCGGCGGCGAAGAACGCCGGCAAGGAACGCGTCCTCGCCGACACCCTCGGCGCCCCCGTCGAGGGTGAGGTCCACATCGACGACGTCCCCGCGCTCGGCGACTTCAAGACCGCCTGGGACCATGTCGCCTTCGACGGCTTCCTCGGTTCCCGCATGATCCTCCAGACCATCTGGCAGGGCTGCGACTCCGCGCTCGCCGCCCCGCTCGTCCTCGACCTCGCCCGCCTCACCGCCCGCGCCCATGAACGGGGCCTCACCGGTCCGCTGCGCGAACTGGGCTTCTACTTCAAGGACCCGGTGGGGGACGGGCCCTCGGGGCTGGGGGAGCAGTACGCGGAGCTGCTGGGCTTCGCGGAGAAGCTGCGGGGGGACGCGCCGTCGCCGACCGGTTCGGGCTCGGCCGGGTCGGGTGCCGGTGCCGCTGTCCACGCGGATGCCGCCGCCGACGCCGGGGAGCGCCGGTGAGCCGGGGGAGCGGAGCGACCGGGTCCGCCGGGTCGGCGCGGCACGGTGCGACAGGCGTCGCGGCGAACCGGAACCCGGGCGATGCCGTCGACGCGACCGGCGCCGGGGACGCGGGCGGTGTCGATGACTGGACCGGCACAGGGGACGTGACCGGTGCCGGGGACGCGACCGGCGCCGGGGACGCGACCGGCGTCAGGGACGCGGGCGGTGTCGATGACTGGACCGGCACAGGGGACGCGACCGGTGCCGGGGACGTGACGGGTGCCAGGGACGCGACCGGTGCCGTTGCCGCGGGCGGTGCCGGCGTCCGCCCCTCCCGTGCGCTCGCCTGGGCCGAACTGCTGCGCCTGCCCGCCCTGTTCACCGTCCCCGGTGACGCCCTGGCCGGCGTCGCGGCGGCCGGGGCCCGGCCGGGACCCCGCACCCTCCTCGCCATCGGTTCCTCCGTCTGCCTGTACGAGGCCGGCATGGTCCTCAACGACTGGGCCGACCGCGCCGAGGACGCCGCCGAACGCCCCCACCGCCCCCTCCCCTCCGGCCGCGTCCACCCGTCCGCCGCCCTCACCGCCGCGGGCGCCCTCACCGCGGCCGGCCTGGCCCTCGCCGCGAGGGCGGGCCGCCCCGCGCTCGCCGTCGCCGCACCCCTCGCGGCGACCGTCTGGGCCTACGACCTCGCCCTGAAACACACCCCCGCCGGTCCCGTCGCCATGGCCGGTGCCCGCGCCCTCGACCTGGTCCTGGGCGCCGCCACCACCGGGCGCGTCCGCCCGGCGCTGCCCTCCGCCGCGCTGCTGGGCACCCACACCCTCGCGGTCACGACCGTCTCTCGCCGCGAGACCACCGGCGGCTCGGCACTGGCCCCCCTCGCGGCCCTCGCCACCACCGCGCTGCTGGCCCGGCTGACGGCCCGGCAGCCCACCCGGCTCCCGGCAGGCCGACGGGAAGCAGCCTCCCGCGGCCTGCCGGGCCTTTCCGCGACGGGCCGCGCGGCCCCCGCGACACGGCACCCGGGGCGGCGCCCCGCAGGGAGCGGTGAGCGGCTCGCCGCCGCCCTCGCCGCCGCTTACGCCGCCACGGCGGCCCGCCCCTTTCTGCACGCCGCCCTCAACCCCTCACCCCCGCTCACCCAGCGCGCCGTCGGCGGCGGCATCCGCGCCACTATCCCCCTCCAGGCCGCCCTCACCGCCCGCTCCGGCGCGAACGCCCTCGCGGTGCTGGTCGCGGGACTCGCCCCGCTGGGCCGGCGGTTCGCGAGGAAGGTGAGCATCACATGACGCGCCGCACACCCCCCGTACCGGCCCGTCCCGCCGTCCCCCCGTTCCGCTTCGGCTACGGGACCAACGGCCTCGCCGACCTCCGCCTCGACGACGCGCTGACCCTGCTCGCCGACCTCGGATACGACGGCGTCGGGCTGACCCTGGACCACATGCACCTCGACCCGCTCGCCCCGGACCTGGCCGCCCGCACCCGCCGGGTGGCACACCGCCTGGACGCGCTGGGCCTCGGTGTCACCGTCGAGACGGGCGCCCGCTATGTCCTCGACCCGCGCCGCAAACACGGTCCCTCCCTCCTCGATCCCGACCCCGACGACCGCGCCCGCCGCGTCGACCTGCTGCTGCGGGCCGTCCGGGTCGCCGCCGACCTCGGTGCCCACGCCGTGCACTGCTTCAGCGGTGTCACCCCCACCGGCACGGACACCGACACCGCGTGGAAGCGCCTCGCCGAGGCCCTCGCCCCGGTCGTGGACGCCGCCGCGGCCTGCGGAGTCCCGCTCGCCGTGGAACCCGAGCCCGGTCACCTCCTCGGCACCCTGGCCGACTTCCACCGGCTTCGCCGTGCCCTCGGCGACCCCGAGGCCCTCGGCCTCACCCTGGACATCGGGCACTGCCAGTGCCTGGAACCGCTCTCTCCCGCCGACTGCGTACGCGCCGCCGGTCCCTGGCTGCGGCACGTCCAGATCGAGGACATGCGACGCGGCGTCCACGAACACCTCCCCTTCGGCGAGGGCGAGATCGACTTCCCGCCCGTCCTCGCGGCCCTGGCCGCCGCCGGCTACCAGGGCCTCACGGTCGTCGAACTCCCCCGCCACTCCCACGCGGGCCCCCACTTCGCCACCCACTCCCTTCCCTTCCTCCACATAGCGGCGACCTCGGCCGTCGCCACCTCGCCGACGACGGCCGCCACCACTGCGGCGACGACGGCCGGTGCCACCTCGCCGGCGACGGCCGCCACCACTCCGGCGACGACGGCCGCCACCACCCCGGCAACAGCGGACGGCGCCACCCCGGCGCCCCCCGTCCGTCCCCCCGCGCCGCCCCCCACCGGCGCCACCCCGGCGGCCTCCGACGCCGCCACCGACGTCCAGCCGTCGGCCGCCCCACCCACCGGCGTGCCCTCGGCCACCCCACGAGGGAGCACCTCATGAGCCACCCCCACACCACCCACGGGACCGCACACCCGGACCCCAGCACCGCCCCCCGGCCCCCGGAGGACCCGGCCGCCCCCCACCGCGAGGACGCGCCCCCCACCGCCCCGGCCACCCCCACCACCCCGGCCCACACGCCCCCGGCCGCCCTGCGCACCGCGCTCGACGCCCACCTGGCCGGGGCCGCCCGTGCCTGGCTGGACCAGGCGCTGGACGAGGCGGCCACGCACCCCGGCGGGCACGGGCCGATCTCCGTGTGGGAGCTGCGGCTCGCCGAGGCCGCCCGCCGCTGCGGCCCGGTCCACGCCGACGCGGCCCGCGTGCTGATCCTGCACGCGGCCGGCGCCGACACCGACGCCCTGGCCCGGGTCTACCAGCAGGGCACCGCCGACGAACGCCGTGCCGTCCTGTACGCGCTGCCCCACCTCGTGCCCGGACCCGAGGCCCTCCCGCTGGTCGAGGACGCCCTGCGCACCAACGACACCCGGCTGCTGGCCGCCGCCGTCGGGCCGTACGCGGCCCGTCACCTCGACGCCCACCAGTGGCGGCACGCCGTGCTGAAGTGCCTGTTCACCGGCGTCCCGGTCGGTCACGTGGCGGATCTGGACCGCCGGTCCCACGGGGACGGCGAACTCGCCCGGATGCTCGCCGACTACGCCGCCGAACGCACCGCCGCCGGCCGTCCCGTGCCCGAAGACCTGCACCGCGTCCTGGCCCTGACCGGCCCCGCGACCCCGTCGCCGAGGCCGGCCGGCCCCCACGGCAAGGAGTCCTGATGCGCATCTTCGACCCCCACATCCACATGACCTCCCGCACCACCGACGACTACCAGGCCATGTACGCCGCGGGCGTCCGCGCCGTCGTCGAGCCCGCGTTCTGGCTCGGCCAGCCCCGCACCTCGCCCGCCTCCTTCCACGACTACTTCGACTCCCTCCTGGGCTGGGAACCCTTCCGCGCCGCCCAGTACGGCATCGCCCACCACTGCACGATCGCCCTCAACCCCAAGGAGGCCAACGACCCGCGCTGCGCCCCCGTCCTCGCCGACCTGCCCCGCTATCTCGTCAAGGACCGCGTCGTCGCCGTCGGCGAGATCGGCTACGACTCGATGACGCCCGCCGAGGACACCGCGCTCGCCGCCCAGTTGCAGCTCGCCGCCGACCACGGGCTGCCCGCCCTGGTGCACACCCCGCACCGCGACAAGCTGGCCGGCCTGCGCCGCACCCTCGACGTGGTCCGCGAGTCCGCGCTGCCCCCCGGGCGGGTGCTGGTCGACCACCTCAACGAGACCACCGTCAAGGAGGCCAAGGACAGCGGCGCCTGGCTCGGCTTCTCCGTCTATCCGGACACCAAGATGGACGAGAAGCGGATGGTCGCGATCCTCCGCGAGTACGGCCCCGACCGGGTCCTGGTGAACTCCGCCGCCGACTGGGGCCGCAGCGACCCGCTGAAGACCCGCAAGGTCGCCGACCTGATGCTCGCCGAGGGCTTCGGCGCGGACGACGTGGACCGGGTGCTGTGGCGCAACCCGATCGCGTTCTACGGGCTCAGCGGACGGCTCGACCTCGACGTCACCGCGCCCGACGCCACCCACGAGGGCAACTCGATCCTGCGCGGCGGGGAGTGAGCGATGCGCTTCCGGCACCCCGACGGCTCCGTCGTCCACCTCGCCTACTGCACCAACGTGCACCCCGCCGAGACCCTCGACGGCGTCCTCGCCCAGCTTCGCGACCACTGCGAGCCGGTCCGCCGCCGCCTCGGCCGGGACCGCCTCGGCATCGGCCTGTGGCTGGCCCGCGACGCCGCCCACGCCCTGGTCACCGACCCGTCCGCGCTGCGCGCCCTGCGCGCCGAACTCGACCGGCGGGGCCTGGAGGTGGTCACCCTCAACGGCTTCCCCTATGAGGGATTCGGCGCCGAGGAGGTCAAGTACCGCGTTTACCAGCCGGACTGGGCCGACCCCGAACGCCTGGACCACACCACCTCCCTCGCCCGTGTCCTCGCCGGACTGCTCCCCGACGACGTCACCGAGGGCAGCATCTCCACCCTCCCGCTCGCCTGGCGCACCGCCTACGACGACGCCCGCGCCGAGAAGGCCCGCGCCGCCCTGCTCACCCTCGCCGAGCGCCTGGACGCCCTGGCGGAGCTGACCGGCCGCTCCATCCGCGTCGGCCTGGAACCCGAGCCCGGCTGCGTCGTGGAGACCACCCGGGACGCCATCACCCCGCTCACCGCGATCGGCCACGACCGCGTCGGCATCTGCGTGGACACCTGCCACCTCGCCACCTCCTTCGAAGATCCGCGCACCGCCCTGGACGCCCTCGCCGCCGCCCGCGTCCCCGTCGTCAAGTCGCAGCTCTCCGCCGCCCTGCACGCCGAACACCCCCGTCTCCCCGAGGTCCGCGCGGCCCTCGCCGCGTTCGCCGAACCCCGCTTCCTGCACCAGACGCGCACCACCACGCCCGCCGGCCTGCGAGGCACCGACGACCTCGACGAGGCCCTCACCGGTGCCGCCCTGCCCGACTCGGCGCCCTGGCGGGCCCACTTCCACGTCCCGCTGCACGCCGACCCCGCCGCGCCGCTCACCTCCACCCTCCCCGTCCTGAAGTCCGCCCTGACCGAGCTGGTCGGCGGCCCGCACCCCCGCACCCGGCACCTGGAGGTCGAGACCTACACCTGGCAGGCCCTCCCGCCCGAGCTGCGGCCCCGCGTCCGCGCCCAGCTCACCGACGGCATCGCCGCCGAGCTGACCCTCGCCCGCGATCTGCTGACCGACCTCGGTCTGAAAGAGCTGCCATGACCCGGCCCGAAGGCCCCACCCCGCTCCTCGTCCTGGACGTCGTCGGCCTCACCCCCCGTCTCCTCGACCACATGCCCCACCTCCAAGCGCTCGGCCGGTCCGGGTCCCGCGCCCCGCTCGGCACCGTCCTGCCCGCCGTCACCTGCGCCGCCCAGTCCACCTTCCTCACCGGCACCCTCCCCTCCGAGCACGGCATCGTCGGCAACGGCTGGTACTTCCGCGAACTCGGCGACGTCCTGCTGTGGCGCCAGCACAACGGACTCGTCGCCGGCGACAAACTCTGGGACGCCGCCCGCCGCGCCCACCCCGGCTACACCGTCGCCAACATCTGCTGGTGGTACGCCATGGGCGCCGACACCGACATCACCGTCACCCCCCGTCCCGTCTACTACGCCGACGGCCGCAAGGAACCCGACTGCTACACCCGGCCCCCGGCCCTGCATGACGAACTCACCGAAAAACTCGGCACCTTCCCCCTCTTCCACTTCTGGGGACCCGGCGCCGACCTGGTCTCCAGCCAGTGGATCATCGACGCCACCCGGCATGTCATCCGCACCCGCCACCCCGACCTGACCCTCTGCTACCTGCCGCACCTCGACTACGACCTCCAGCGCTTCGGCCCCGACGACCCCCGCTCCCTGCGGGCCGCCGCCGACCTGGACGCGGCGCTGGCCCCGCTCCTCGACGACGCCCGCGCCGAGGGACGCACCGTCGTCGCCCTGTCCGAGTACGGCATCACCCGCGTGAACCGGTCCGTCGACATCAACCGCGCCCTGCGCCGCGCCGGCCTCCTGGAGGTGCACACGCAGGACGGCATGGAGTACCTCGACCCGATGGCCTCCCGCGCCTTCGCGGTAGCCGACCACCAGATCGCCCACGTCTACGTCCGCCGCCCCGAGGACCTCGCCGCCGCCCGCGCCGCCCTCGACGGGCTGCCCGGCATCGAGCAACTCCTCGACGACGAGGGCAAGAAGGCCCACCACCTCGACCATCCGCGCGCCGGAGAACTCGTCGCCGTCGCGGAGCCGGACGCCTGGTTCACGTACTACTACTGGCTCGACGACGACCGCGCGCCCGACTTCGCGCGGCTCGTCGAGATCCACCGCAAACCCGGCTACGACCCGGTGGAGCTGTTCATGGACCCGCTCGACCCCTACGTCAAGGTCAAGGCGGCCACCGCCCTGGCCCGCAAGAAACTCGGCATGCGCTACCGCATGGCGGTCGTGCCGCTGGACGCCTCGCCTATTCGCGGCAGCCACGGCCGCCTTCCGGCGAGCGACGACGACGGTCCGCTCCTCATCTGCTCCACCCCCCGTGCTGTCGGTGACCGTGTCGCGGCCACCGACGTCAAGCAACTCCTGCTCCGATTGGCCGGACTCGCATGACCGCGGCCATCTGATCCCGGCTCCATTTCAGTGAAGCACGCACCACTGACAACGGCCCGCCCCGAGCACATCGGGGCAGGTCACGACCGAGAAGGCAGGCACCCGTGACCCTGTTCTCCCGCACCACCGGCACCGACGCCCCCGCGGCCGACGGCCCCGACGAGGCCCTGCGCCGCAGCCTCGGCGTCGGCCGCCGCCGGTTCCTGACCACCTGCACGGCCGTGGCCGGCGCCGCCGTCGCGGCCCCCGTCTTCGGCGCCTCGCCCGCCCTGGCCCACGACCAGGACCGCGGCAGAGGCCACGGACATGGCCACGACCACGGGCACGGTCACGGCGGTGACGTCCTGGTCCCCGCGCACAAGCGCGGCATCATCCTCTACACCGTCCGGGACGCCACCGCCCGCGACCCGCTCGCCAGCGACCTGCCCTCCGGCTTCCGCGAGGTCTTCAAGCAGCTCGCCCGGCACGGCTACCGGCAGGTCGAGTTCGCGGGCTACAACCAGCACGCCAACGCGCCCGGCGGGGCCGTTCTGGAGTCCGTCGCCGGCGCCAGGCTGCTGCGGTCCTGGCTGGACGAGTACGGCCTGCGTGCTCAGGGCAACCACGGCTTCATCCCGCCGTCCTGGCCGCTGACCAGCGCCGATCTGGACACCTTCAAGAAACACCTGGAGATCGCCAACATCCTCGGCATGGCCCACATGGGCACCGGCGGCGACCCCACGAACAGTTCCTACCGCGCCGACTGGGACGTGGCCGCCGACAAGTGGAACGCCCTCGGCGAGATCGCCCGCCGCGAGGGCATCAAGCTCTACACCCACAACCACGACGCGGCCTACGGCTTCCTCCTCGACGGCGGCCCGCTGGACGCCCAGGGACGGCCCACCCGCAGCTCCGGCATCCGCAAGCTGGAGTACTTCCTGAAGGTCACCGACCCCCGGGCCGTATGGCTGGAGATGGACATCTTCTGGGCGCACGTGGCCCAGTACAAGTTCCACACCTACACGGCCCACGACGGCTCCGCCCGCCGGAACGTTTTCGACCCGGCCGGCCTGGTGGCCCGCCACAACAAGCGCTACCCGCTGTTCCACGCCAAGGACGGCGTCGTCAGCACCACCAACGGCATGGGCTACGAGATGGTTCCCTTCGGGACCGGCGTCATCGACTACACGACGTTCTTCTCCCGGGTCGGGCAGCGCAACTACCACAACCCGATGATCGAGGACGACAACTCCCCGAGCGCCACCGATCCCGCGCAGTCGCTGCGCGAGGCGAAGATCAGCTACGACAACCTGGCGGCCCTGCGCAAGCGCCGCCGCTGACCGACGCGGCCGGCCCGACCGCCCCGTCGCCCCGGTTCGCGACCGGCAGCGGTGGCGTCCGCCGCCAGGTCACGTCATCTCCTCGCCGAGCGGGTGGGGGTTGGGGACGACGCGCCTCGCTCCGGGCCTGCCCGGTGCCTTCAGGAACAGCGCCAGCACCGCCGAGGCCAGTCCGATCGAGCCCGCCAGGACGAACGCGCCCTCGTAGTCCCAGGCGCCGACGACGACCGCGCCCAGGCCGGAACCGACGAGCCCGGAGATCAGCTTCGAGCTGTAGACCATGCCGTAGTTGGTCGCGTTGTTGTTCTCACCGAAGTAGTCCGCCGTCATCGCCGCGAACAGCGGGAAGATCGCGCCGCCGCCGAAGCCGGAGACCATGGAGCAGAACAGGAAGAACGGCATGCTGCCCATCCGGCCGGAGACCAGCACACCGAACTGGGCGCCGCCGAGCACGACGCACACGATGACCAGGGTGCTGCGGCGGCCGCAGCGGTCGGAGATCCAGCCGATGACGCCGCGTCCGGTGCCGTTGACGATCGCCTTCAGGGACATCGCCGTCGCCACGATCCCGCCGGCGAAGCCCATGTCCTTGCCGAACGGCACCTGGAAGGCGATGCCGAAGATGTTGATGCCGGCCGTGCACAGCAGGCAGAACCACATCATCCACAGCACGGGCGTGCGGGCGGCCTCCCTGGGGGCGTACTGCTTGACCGCGGGCGGGTTCTTGGCCAGCGCCCGGCGGATCTTCGGGTCGTCGGTCCACCGCAGCGGGTCGACGTGCGGGGGCCACCAGTTCTTCGGCGGGTCCCGGAAGAACCAGCCCGCCGAGCCGACCACCAGGCAGAGCCCCACGCCCGCGCAGACCAGCACCGTCTCGTAGTTGCCCAGGTCCATGTACGAGGTGAACAGGAAAACGAACGGCACGGAGCCGTAGGCGAAGCCGCCGTTGACGAAACCCGTCTTGCCGCCCTTGCGCTCCGGATACCACTTGCCGACCATGTTCACGCACGTCGCGTAGACGAGACCGGCGCCGATGCCGCTGCACATGCCGAAACCGAGGTAGGCGACGACCACATGCGGCGCGTACGCCAGGGAGACGTAGCCCGACAGGGTGCCCACCGCGCCGATCAGCATCGCCGACCGCGCGGGGAGCCGGCCGCTCTCACGCAGCCGGCCGGCCGGGAAGGCCACGGCCGCCTGGAAGAACACCCAGACGCCCATCAGCCAGAAGATGTGCCCGCTGCTCCACAGGTGCGCCTCGTGGAGGGTGTCCTCCGCGGAGGTGAACGCGTACTCGGCGGAGCTGATGCCCATCATGCCGATCCAGGGCAGGATCACCATCCACTTGCGGGGGCGGCCCATGATGTCGGTGTCGGACTCGCCGATCCGGTACACGCGGCCGTTGCGGTCCGTCACCTCCCGGTAGGGGACGGACGTCGAGATGTCGGTGGTCGTCATGTCGTGCAGCACCCCTTGCGTTCGAAAGCTCTGGCCAGCGCCCCCTGTCCAATGCCTTTCGTGCGCGCCCGGGTCCTGGGGCCGGCCGACGCGCACCGTCGGCCGGCCCCGCGCTCGCTCACCTCATGTACCGCCCCCCGAGGAGCCCCGCCGCCCGTGCCCAGCGGTACTTGGCACCGAGCACGGCGACCGGTTTCTCGGTCGTGTAGGGGTACGCCACGACCCCCCGGTCGAAGAGGTACCGGCCGGCCTCCTCGACCTCCACGTCACCCGCGAGGGAGGCCACGACCGGCTTTTCCACGCCGCGTTCGCGGAACTCGGCCACCACACGCGCGGTGAGTTCGGCGAACACCATGGGAGGCGTGACGACGGTGTGCCAGTAGCCGAGCACCAGCGCGTGGACGCGCGGGTCCGCCAGCCCCAGCCGGATGGCCGCCTCGTACGTCGACGGCGGCTCGCCCCCGGTGATGTCCACCGGGTTGCCCGCCGCCCCGAAGGGCGGGATGAACCGCCTGAAGGCCGCGTCCAGATCGGGCGGGATCTCCATCAGGGACAGCCCGTTGTCCGTCACCGCGTCGGACAGCAGCACCCCGCTGCCGCCGGCCCCGGTGATGATGACGACGTTGTCGCCCGCGGGGGTGGGAAGCACCGGCAACGCACGCGCGTACTCCAGCATGTCGTTCAGCCCGGGAGCCCGGACCACACCGGCCTGCCGCAGGATGTCGTCGTACACGGCGTCGTCCCCGGCCAGCGCCCCGGTGTGCGACCCGGCGGCCCTGGCGCCCGCGGCCGTGCGGCCCGCCTTGAGGACCACGACCGGTTTCTTCGCGACCGTCGCCCGCGCGGCGGCCACGAAGGCCCGGCCGTCCTTGAGGTCCTCCAGGTGCATCGCGATGCACTCGGTGTGCGGGTCCTCGCCGAACCAGATCAGCAGGTCGTCCTCGTCCAGGTCGCACTTGTTGCCCAGCCCGACGATCGCCGACACACCCGTCCCCATGGTGCGGGCGAAGCCCAGGACGGCCATCCCGATGCCGCCCGACTGGGAGGTCAGCGCCACGCCGCCCTTGACGTCGTACGGGGTGCAGAAGGTGGCGCACAGGTTCTGCCAGGTCGAGTAGTAGCCGTAGATGTTCGGTCCCAGCAGGCGGACGCCGTACCGCTCGGCGACGGCCACGATCTCGTCCTGGAGGGCGTGTTCGCCGGTCTCCGCGAACCCGGAGGGGATCAGCACGGCGTTCGGTATCCCCTTGCGCCCCACTTCCTCCAGGGCCGGGGCCACCAGCCGCGCGGGGATCGCGAAGACCGCCACGTCCACCTCGCCGGGCACATCGGTGACGCTCTTGTACGCCTTGCGGCCCAGGATGTCGTCGGCCCGGGGGTTCACCGGGTGGATCTCCCCGGCGAAACCGCCGTCGACGAGGTTGCGCATCACCGAGTTGCCGATCTTGCCGGGCTCGTTGGAGGCGCCGATCACGGCCACCGACGACGGCCGCATCAGGCGGCGCATCGAGGTGAGGATCTCCTCGCGCGAGTAGTGGCGCCGCTCCCTGGGCGTCCCGGTGGCCAGGATCACCCGGATGTCGGCCGCCACCGCGCCGTCCGCGGTGGCGATCACCGGGTTGAGGTCCACCTCGGCGATCTCGGGGAAGTCCGTGACCAGTTCGGAGACCCGCCGGATCTGCTCGGCCACCGCCCGCCGGTCCACCGCCGCCCGGCCGCGCACCCCGCGCAGCACCTCGGCGGCCCGGACGGAGTCCAGCATCGACAGTGCCTCGTCGGCGTCCACGGGCGCCAGCCGGAACGTGACGTCCTTGAGGACCTCCACCAGCACCCCGCCGAGCCCGAACGCCACCACCTTCCCGAACGTCGGGTCGGTCACCGCGCCGACGATCACCTCCTGCCCCGCGGGCAGCAGCTCCTGGATCTGCACGCCCTCGATCCGGGCCCCGGGAGCGTACGCGAGCGCGTTCCGCACGATCCGGTGGAACGCGGCCCGCACCTCCGCGGCCCCCTCGACGCCGACCACCACACCCCCGGCGTCGGTCTTGTGGAGGATGTCCGGCGAGACGATCTTCATCACGACGGGCCCGCCGAACCGCGCGGCGCACGCCACCGCCCGGTCGACGTCGCCCGCCACCTCCTCGCCGGGTACGGCGATCCCGTAGGCGTCGGCGATCAGCCTGCCCTCGGGGGCGGTCAGCGCGGTCCGTCCTCCGGCGCGCACGGAGTCCAGGAGTGCGCGCACCCGCGCCGTCCGGTCTTCGGCCCTCACGTCAGATCACCCCGTTCGACCTGAGCAGGCGCAGCTCCTCGTCGCCGAGCCCCAGCTCACCGACGTAGACCTCTTCGTTGTGCTCGCCCAGCAGGGGCGAGGAGGTGACCTCGACGGGGGAGTCGGAGAGCTTCAGGGGGCTGCCGACGGTCACGAACTCGCCGCGCTCGGGGTGCGGGACGCGGACGATCATCTCGTTGGCGGCCAGCGACGCGTCCTCGATGATCTCGCGGGTGGACAGGATCGGCCCGCACGGGATGTCGTGCGCGTTCAGCCGCTCCAGCACCTCCCACTTGGGCAGCGTGGCCGACCACTCCTCGATCAACTGGAACATCTTGCCCAGCTTCGGCAGCCGGGCCTCCGGCGTGGCCCACTCGGGGTCGGCGGCCAGCTCGGGCCGGCCGATCAGCTCGCTGAGAAGCCGCCAGCCGACCGGCTGCACGATCACGTACACGTAGTCGTTGGGACCGCCCGGCGCGCACTTGACCGCCCAGCCGGGCTGCCCGCCGCCGGAGGCGTTCCCGGAGCGGGGAACCTCGTCGCCGAAGTCCTCGTTGGGATATTCGGCGAGTGGACCACGGCTCAGGCGCTGCTGGTCGCGCAGCTTCACCCGGCAGAGGTTGAGCACCGCGTGCTGCATGGCCACGTTCACCCGCTGTCCGCGCCCGGTGCGCTCCCGCTGGTACAGGGCGGCGAGGATGCCCGCCACGGCGTGGACGCCCGTGCCCGAGTCCCCGATCTGGGCCCCCGTCGCCAGCGGCGGCCCGTCCTCGAAACCGGTGGTCGACATCGACCCGCCCATGGCCTGCGCGACGACCTCGTACGCCTTGAAGCCGGTGTACGGGCCCTCGCCGAAACCCTTGATGGAGGCGTAGACGATCCGTGGATTGATCTCCTTGACGCGGTCCCAGGTGAAGCCCATCCGGTCCACCGCGCCCGGTCCGAAGTTCTCGACCATGACGTCGGAGCGCCGGATCAGCTCGGTGAGGAGCTGCCCGCCGCGCTCGGTCTTGGTGTTGAGGGTGATGCTCCGCTTGTTGCAGTTGAGCATCGTGAAGTAGAGGGAGTCGGCGTCCGGGAGGTCGCGCAACTGCCTGCGCGTGATGTCACCGGTCGGCGCCTCCAGTTTGACCACGTCCGCGCCGAGCCAGGCGAGCAACTGGGTCGCGGAGGGCCCGGACTGCACGTGCGTCATGTCCAGCACGCGGATGCCCTCAAGAGCCTTGGCCGTCATGGGCGTGCCACCTCACTTGTACATCGTCTGGTTCATGGTTCCGGGGGCGTACGCGTCCGGGTCGACCCAGACGTTGATCAGCGACGGCTTGCCGGACTCGCGGGCCCGGCGCAGCGCGGGGCCGATGTCGGCGGGGTCGCGGACCTCCTCGCCGTATCCGCCGAGCATCCGCGCGAACCGGTCGTACGGCACGTCGCCGAGGGTGTTGCCGACCCGCTCGCGGTCCTTGCCGTACTTGGCGGCCTGGCCGTAGCGGATCTGGTTCATGGAGGAGTTGTTGCCGACGACGCCGACGAAGGGGAGGTCGTAGCGGACCAGGGTCTCGAAGTCCCAGCCGGTGAGCGAGAAGGCGCCGTCGCCGAAGAGGGCGACCACCTCCTTGTCGGGCCGTGCCTGCTTGGCGGCCAGCACGAAGGGGACGCCGACGCCGAGCGTGCCGAGCGGTCCCGGGTCCATCCAGTGGCCCGGCGACCTGGGCTGCACGACCTGGCCGGAGAAGGTGACGATGTCGCCGCCGTCGCCGATGTAGACCGAGTCCTCGGTGAGGAAGTCGTTGATCTCGCTGACCAGCCGGTACGGGTGGATGGGGGAGGCGTCCGACCTGAGCTGCGGCAGTCGCTCGCCGAGCGCGGCCTGTTCCGCCGCGCGCAGTTCGTCGAGCCACTCCTTGCGCTTCGGCGCGCCGCCGTCGATCCGGCCGGAGGCCGCCTCGGTCACCGACCGCAGCACCAGGCCCGCGTCGCCGACGATGCCGAGGCCGATGTCGCGGTTCTTGCCGACGGTGCGGTAGTCGAGGTCGATCTGGACGACGGTCGCGTCCGGGGAGAGCCGCTTGCCGTAGCCCATGCGGAAGTCGAAGGGCGTGCCGACCACGACGATGACGTCGGCGTGCGAGAAGGCGTACCGGCGGGAGAGCTGGAAGTGGTGCGGGTCGCCCGGCGGGAGGGTGCCGCGTCCGGCGCCGTTCATGTACGCGGGGATGTCGAGGGCGCGCACCAGTTCGACGGCGGCCTCGGTGCCGCGGGTGGTCCACACCTGGCTGCCGAGCAGGATGGCCGGTTTCTCGGCGTGCGTCAGCAGGTCGGCGAGTTTCTCGACCGCCTCGGGGTCGCCGGCCGAGCGGGTCGAGGCCCGGTAGGCGTCGGCCGTCGGCACCCGCGCGGAGGACACCGGCACCTTGGCGTCCAGGACGTCGCGGGGGATCTCCAGGAAGGAGGGGCCGGGGGCGCCGTGGTAGCACTCGCGGAACGCCATCGAGACCATGTCGGCGGCGCGGGCCGTGCCCGGCACGGTCGCGGCGAACTTGGTGATCGGCGCCATCATGTCGACGTGCGGGAGGTCCTGGAGCGAGCCCATCCTGTGCTGGCTCAGGGCGCCCTGGCCGCCGATCAGCAGCATCGGTGACTCCGCGCGGAAGGCGTTGGCGACCCCGGTGACGGCGTCGGTGGTGCCGGGTCCGGCGGTGACGACCGCGCAGCCGGGTTTGCCGGTGACCCGCGCGTAGCCGTCGGCGGCGTGCGCGGCGACCTGCTCGTGGCGGACGTCGACGACCTCGATGCCTTCGTCCACGCAGCCGTCGTAGATGTCGATGATGTGACCGCCGCACAGGGTGTAGATGCGGTCGACCCCCTCGGCCTTGAGTGCCTTGGCCACGAGGTGGCCGCCGGAAATGACGTCCTGGGTGTCGTCGGGCATGGCGAAGTCCTGTCCCTTCGGAGAGGGGTGGGAGACGCTCTCGCGGTAGATTGCATACAGTCGACGAATACTGTATGAAGCTTGTTATCCCGCATCCGGTGGGTGGTGTCCAGGGGGCGTGCGGCACTTTCGGTCAGGAGCCGAGAGGGGAACTCTTCGCGGCGAACGGGCGGCGGACTCCTGGTGTGCCCGGTCACCCGAGGACCGGCCGGAGGGCGCTTCCCCGGCGACTTCCCCGACCGTCGGCTCATGCCGTGACCACCCGCTCACCCACCGTCCCGGCCACCGCCCGGAGCAGGGAAACGCAGGTGAAAGGCACTGCGAAAGCTTGGTATGGTTGTTCTCGTCGCCGCGGGGAACACCCCCGACGGCCGACAGACACCTAGTCCGGGTGGCGGAATGGCAGACGCGCTAGCTTGAGGTGCTAGTGCCCTTTATCGGGCGTGGGGGTTCAAGTCCCCCCTCGGACACGACCCCCTTGTGCGGGCCGGGCGACTGCCCGGCCCGCACAAGGCGTTTCCGGCCGCCTCTAGTCCCGGGGCGGGGGCGGCTGAGCGGTGAACGAACCGCCGGAGATGTCGCGGGCCTGGACGACCGGCCCGTAGTAAGTCCCGCCGCTGATGCGGTTCTGTACCCCACCGTCCCGCTCCGCGGTCTGCCGCGCGCCCTGCCGCCAGTCCTCCAGGGCGCGGCGGAACTCCTCGTCCAGGGCCGCCCGGACGGCCAGCGCGGTGCTCAGCGCGTGCGCCCGCGCGGGGTCGTCCGGTGCCTGGGCCAGCGCGGCCAGCTCGGGTTCGCCCGAACTGGGGCCCGAGCCCGCTCCCGCCGCCCCGGGTTCCCCGTCCGCGCGGCGGAACGGCCGCCGGACCAGTGCGACGAGCCCCTCCCAGGTCTGCCGTCCGGCCTCGCCGCCGAGCCCGCCGGCCAGGGCGGCCAGCAGGGCCACCGAGATGGGGTCCATGGGCGTACTCCTTTGTCCTGGGAGTGCGGGGAAAGGTGCGGTGACGAATGGCTTCCGTCACCGCGGGGGCTGGCTAGACGACCGAGGTTCCGGCCGTTATGTACGAAGGGATGCAAATAGCTATTGCCATGACGATGAAGCAGATGCTAGCGAGAGCACCCCTCTTGCGGTTGTGCATAGACTTCGGTACCTAACGAGTGTGTGGTGACGACCTTTGTCGTCGGGACAGGACAGGGAAAGGTTCTACACCGATCATCGGCGCATGGCCAAATCGGTGTGGACTTCGCTGTCCGGCTATTCAAGGGCGTCCCGTTCTGCTAAAACTCTCATACCCCCGTACCTCCGCCAGACTCTCGCGCGCCCGTGCCGCCTCGTGGGCCGCTCCGGCGTGGTCGGCGACCTCGATGGCCCGCTCGATGTGGGCGGCGGCGGACGACTGCCGGCCGAGGCGGTGCTCGGCGAGGCCGAGGCCGTGCAGGGCCTGGGCCTCCTCGTGGGCGGCCCCCACGCTGCGGGCGAGGTCGAGGGCCTGGCGCTGCCGGACCGCCGCCTCGGCGAACCGGCCCGCCGTGTGCAGTGCCGCCCCCATGGCCCGCAGGGTGTCGGAGGCGCTGCGGCGGTCACCGAGCCGACGGAACACGGAAAGGGAATCGGTGTAGAGGTCCAGCATCGCGCGGAGTTCCTCGGGGGAATTCATCGTGTTCGCCAGGTTCACCTGGGCGATGGCAGCCTCCGAAGGAATTCCCGTTTCATTGCTGATGTCCAGCGCTTTCTGAAGGAGGCGGCGCGCGCTTTCCCGGTCGCCTAGCTGGATGTGGAGATCGGAGAGATTGTTGAGTACATGCGCGTATTCACGCATGTCCGCCGACCTCCGGAAGTCGGCGAGGGCCGCGTCGAAATACTCCTGGGCTTCCGCGAATTTCCCCATGTAGAGGTGGGTGATGCCCAGGTTGTTCCGGGCGCGGCCGATCTGCCAGGTGTCCCCGGAGTCGAGGCGCAACCGCAGGGTCCGGAGCTGGAATGTCCGTGCCTCGGCGAGCCGGCCGAGGTTCCAGTGCAGCACCCCGAGCCGGTGCAGGGCCTCGGCGCCCGCCGCGGTGTCCCCGGTCGCCTCGGCGCCGTCGCGGGCCTGCTGCAGCACGTCGAGCGCCTCCTCGTACCGCCCGCGGTGGCTCAGGGCGTTGGCCAGATCGATGCGGGCGTGCACCGCGGTGCGCCGCTCGCCCGCCGTGTCCCAGTGGCGTACCGCCGCTGCGTGCGCCCGCCGGGCGTCGGCCGAGTAGCCCTCCTCGTCGAGGAAGCTGGCGAGTGCCCGCGCGAGCAGGGCGGCCTCGCGAGGACGTCCGGTGGCCCGGCAGTGGCGCTCGGCGGCCAGCAGCCCGGCCCGCTCGGCCAGCAGCCAGCGGCGGGCCGCCGCCGGACCGTCCCACGGGGGCAGCGGACGCGGGGCCGGGGCGGTCGGCCGGGCGGGGCGCAGCCGCCGGGGATAGATCATTCGATCGGCGGTTTCGGATGCCTGTACGTAGAAATCGATCAATTGATGGATTGCCTGGTCGCGTGCGGTATCCGGGTCCTCGGACATCGTCAGGGCCCGCGCGTATTCGCCGAGGAGATCATGGAGTGCGTAGCGCTCGGGTGAGGGTTCTCTGATCAGGTGGGCGTCGAGAAGCGCTTCCAGGATGTCCTCTGCGGCGGGAACGGGAAGGCCCGCCAGGGCGGCCACCGCGTAGGCGTCGATATCCGGTCCGAAACGCAGCCCGAGAAAACGGAATATCATCTGTTCTTTCGGATCGAGCGTGCGGTACGAGACGTCGAAGGCGCGGGCTATTTCTCCCCGGTCGCCGTCCCGGATCTCCTTGAGCCGGCCCTGTCCATGGGTGAGCCGGCGCAGCAGGTGGGCCGTCGTCCACGCGGGCCGGGAGGCCAGCCGGCCCGCGGCCAGCTCTACCGCGAGCGGCAGATAGCCGGCCAGCCGGACGATGTCGGCGACCTCGTTCGTGCGTCGGGTGCGCTCCTCGCCGGCCACGGCTCGGAACAGGGCGACGGCGTCCTGCGGCGGCAGCACGTCGAGCTGGAGGGACCGGATGCCGGGCAGCCCGGTGAGCCGGCGCCGACTGGTGACGATGATCAGGGACGGGGAGGCGCCGGGCAGCAGCGGCCGCAACTGCTCGGGGCCGGTGGTGTCGTCGAGGACCACAACGGCACGCCGGTTGGCCAGCAGGCCGCGCCACAGGTCGACCAGGCCGTCCCGGTCGGGAGGAAGGGCGGACGCCGGTACGCCGAAGGCCCGCAGCAGCGCGGTGAGGGCGGCCTCGGTGCTGAGCGGCTCCAGCCCGGGGGCGTGGGCGCGCAGGTCCAGGTGGACGGCTCCGTCCGGGAAGGCGGCCGCCAGGCGCCGGGCGGCGTGCAGGGCGATCAGGGTTTTGCCGACCCCGGCCATCCCGGAGACGGTCTGGAGGGCGATGACCGAGGGGCGGGCGTCGGAGGTGGCGTTGTGCACGATGGTGGCCAGTTCCTGTGCGCGGCCCACCAGTTCGGCGTGGCCGGGCAGCGTCCGCGGGGCGGCCACGGCCGACTCCGGGCGGGGCAGCAGGGCCTGGACAGGGGCGCCGTCCAGGATGAGGGCCTGGAGCCGGGCGAGTTGCTCGCCGGGGTCCGCGCCGAGGTCCTCGCGCAGGCGCCGGCGCACACCGTCGTAGACGCGCAGCGCGTCCGCCTGGCGGCCGCAGCCGTAGGTGGCGGTCATGAGCCGGCCGGCGATCAGCTCGTCCGTCGGGTGCTCGGCCAGCAGGGCGGACAGGTCCGGCACCAGTTCGGCGAAGTGGCCGTTGCGCAGCTCCACCGCGGTACGGACGAGCTGCGCGGAGAGTTTCCGGTCGGCCAGCAGGGCGCGGGTGTGCGCGGCCCAGAGTCCGGGCAGCCCGGCGAGCGGCTCACCGCGCCACAGGGCGCCCGCGTCCCGCAGGGTCCGCAGGGCCTGCCGGTCGTCGCCGCCGTCGCTCAGCGTGCGGGCCCGGGTCACCAGGTCCTGGAAGCGGTGGCAGTCCACCCGTTCGGCGGGGATGTCGAGGCTGTAGGTGTGGGCGAGCTGGACGAGGCGTTCGCCGACGCCGAGGGCGCGCAGTCTGCGGCGGATACGAGCGACGTAGGCGTGCAGGCTCGCGCGTGGCTGGGCGGGCGGGGTGTCGTCCCACAGTCGGTGAATGAGAGTCTCGACGGAGACCGGTCGGCCGGCGTCGAGCGCGAGGGCGGCGAGCACGAGACGTTCCTTGGCCGATCCGAGCGAGTCGGCCTGCCGGTTTCCGCGCAGTTCGACCGGTCCCAGTATCCGGATCTCCCACTCCACCAGTGCCCCCGTCCAGCGGCCGGCTTGTGTTCAATGAGGGTAAGAATCCCACGCGGTCGATAAGTGTTCAAATATGGAAAGTGTTTATTTCTGATATTGGCTAATTCTATGCCGATGTGGGCATTGAACGATCAAAACTGGTCTGAGTCCTAGGGGGAATGTGACGTATGGACCGGGTGACGAACGTGCAATTGACTGTGCAATTACACGACGCTCTGGCGGTGGCCGCCGGGCGGCCGGAAATGCGGCAGGCGCTGGGACGGCTCGTCGAGGCGCTGCTGCCGGCCACGGTCGTCGACGTGGTCCGGGCCCGGTTGCCGCAGGGAACACCGGGCCCGGACCCCGCCGCGGCGGACGGCACCCGGGAACTGGCCGAACTGCTGGTGCGGCAGGCGGCCGGCCGGCCCGCGCTGGAGACCGCACTGCGGCAATGGGCCGAGACGGCCCGATCCGGTCCGGCCACCGGCCGCCACGACCACGTGGCCAACACCATCGGCGCCGGCGCCGAACTGAGCGGCCCGGTCGTCCAGGCCCGGGACATCACCGGCGGCCTCCACATCCACCCCCCGGCCCAGCCCTCGGCCGGCCAGGCCGGTGCCGTACCGCGCCAGGTGCCCCCCGTGCCGCGGCACTTCACCAACCGGCACGCGGAACTGTCCCGGTTGGACCGGCTGGCCGGTTCCGCGTGGGACGGTGCCGTCCTCGCCGTCATCAGCGGACCGGCGGGCGTCGGGAAGACCGCGCTGGCCCGCCGCTGGCTGCTGGCCCACGCGCAGTCCTTCCCGGACGGCCAGCTCTACGCCGACCTGCGCGGCCACTCCGCCGACGGCCCGGCCCGTCCCGGGGAACTGCTGGGGCAACTGCTGCGCTCCCTCGGTCACCACGAGGTGCCCGCGCGGCTCAGCGAGTCCGCCGCCCTGTGGCGCTCGGTCACCGCCGGGGCGCGGATCGCCCTCCTTCTCGACAACGCCCTCACCGCGGCACAGGTACGTCCGCTGCTGCCCGGGTCGGCCACCGCCCTGACGGCGGTGACCAGCCGCAACCGGCTCACCGGACTCGGCCTGGAGGGAGCCGACTTCCTGCACCTGAACGTGCTGGCCCCCGCGGACGCCGTGGAACTCCTCAGCCGCAGGCTGGGCGCGGAACGGGTGCGCCGCGAACCCGAGGCCGCCCTGGCGCTGGCCCAAGCCTGCGCGGGACTGCCGCTGGCCGTGTGCGTCGCCGGGGCCCGCCTCGCCGCCCGCCCGCGCCAGCCGCTGGCCGCGATGGCGCGGGCGCTCGGTGCGGGCGCCGGGGACCGGGCCCTGGACACGCTGCGGGTCGGGCGGGAGTCCGCCGTCCGGGCCGCGCTCCAGGAGTCGTACCGCCTCCTCCCGCCCGGACCGGCCGCCGCCTACCGGCGGTTGAGTCTCCTGCCGTTCCCCGTGTTCGGAGCGCCGGTCGCCGCCGCCGTGTGCGACACCGACCCCGGGGAGGGCGAACGGCTGCTGGACGAACTGGCCGAGGTGAACCTGATCGAGGACCTCGGCCCCGACCCCCGTACCGGAACGGACCGGTACCGCTTCCACGACCTGCTCCGGGCGCACGCCCGGGAGCGCGCGGCAGCCGAGGAGAGCGCGGCGGACACCGACCGCGCCCTGCGGCGGGTGGTCGACCACCACCTGTCGGCCGCCACGGCCGCCGAGGCCCTGCTCACCCCCAGCCACCGCACCCTGCGCCGCGACTACGCGGGCAGCCCGGTACCGCCGCCGTTCACCGACGCCCCGGGCGCACTGCACTGGCTGGACACCGAACGCCTCCACCTCATGGCCGTGCTGCGCACCGCCGCCGACCGCGACTGGCACGCGGCGGCCTGGCAACTCGCCGACGCGTGCTGGCCGCTGTTCCTGCGGTGGCGGCCGTACGACCTGTGGATCGAGGCCCATGAGATCGGGCTCGCGGCGGCCCGCCGGGCCGGGGACCGGGAGGGGATCAGCCGGATGCTCACCTCCGGCGGCGCCGGGCTGCGCAACGTGGGCCGTTACGACGAGGCGCTCTCCTGGTTCCACCAAGCGCTCGACGCGGCCCGCGCGGACCTGGCGGCACCGGACGGGGAACGGGTACTGGACCTCGCCACGGCCCGCCGGCGGGAGGCGCAGGCACTGCACGGGCTGGGGCAGACCTACCGGCTCGCGGACCGACTGGACGAGGCCCGCGCCCACTTCGCGCCCGCCCTCGCCCTGCGCGAACAGATCGGCTACCGGCGGGGGGCCGCCCTGACCCGGCTCTGCCTCGGCGACACCGCGCTCGCGGCCGGGCGGCCCGAGGAAGCGGCCGGGTACCTGGCCAGGGCCCGCGCCGAACTGGTCGCCGAGCGGGACCCGTACGACGCCGCCCGCGCCCTGGCCCACCTCGGCCGGGCCCGCGCCCGGTTGGACGGGCCGGACCACGAGGAGGCCGAGCGCGTATTGCGCCAGGCCCTCGCCGAGTTCGAGGAGACCGGATCGGTGCACTGGCAGGGACGGGTGCTGGAGATGCTCGGCGAGACGGCCGAGGAACGCGGCGACACCGAGCGGGCCAGGGACTGGTACGCCCATGCCCTGGCCCGCTACGGCCCCGTCAGCACACCGGACCGGACCCGCGTGGAGCAACGGCTGCGTGACCTGGGGTGAGCCTTCGCGGTCCGTCCGCGATCGCGTCCATGTCGAGCGGCCCCCGTACATCCGCGGTGAAACACCCACCCGTGCCCCGCACCCGCGCCAGGAAGCCGCCGTCCGTGCGGGGGATCAAGGCCAGCAGGGCGCCCGGGTAACAGCGCAGGACCAAGGCGGACAGCCGCCACGCCACGGCCGGCGGAAGGGGGCGCGCGCAGTACAGCACGTCGGCGCACTCGCGCCAGACCTCCTCCGCGGTGCCGTCCAGACGGACGGCGAGGAGGCCCTTCACGCCGGTACCCGGTCCCGTCCCGTGCCCCACAGCGGCTCCGGTTCCGGGATCGGCGGCAGGGACGGCTCGTAGGCGGGCTCACCGAGCCCCAGCAACTCGTACATCAGCCGCCGGGTGTGGGCCGCGAACCGGCCCGGTTCCGAGGAGATGCGCCGCGCGATCCGACCGTACTCCGCCGCGGGGCGGGTCGTGCGGGCGTAGGCGAGCTGCTCGGCCAGCGGGTGGGCGGGCGACACCGCAGGGGCGACGCGCGCCAGTTCGGCCCCCGGTGAGGCGGGGTCGACGTCGTCGGCCGGGTAGCGCGCCAGGAGTACGGCGCCCCTGGTGAGGGTGGCGTAGAGGGTCACCGAACCGTGGTCGCCGATCACCCAGTCGGCGGCGATGAGCAGGGCCCGCCAGTCGGTCTCCGACGCCACCAGGGCGATGCCGCGGTGTCGGGCCGCCTCCAGCCAGGACCGCACCTGCCAGTCGCCGTGCCCGGCGCACACGTTGGGGTGGACCAGCACGGCGATCCGGTACTCCGGCGAGGGCAGTTCGCCCAGCAGTCGGGGCAGCAGCGCGTCCAGCCGGCCGAAGGACGACCCGGCGCCCCAGGTGGAACTGACCAGCACCAGCTTCTGGCCGCGCCGCAGCCCGAGGGCGGCCCGGTACCGGTGGCGCAGCGGCAGACCGGCCACGATCCGGTCGTGTGTCGCGTCGCCGACCACCCGGGCCACCGGCACCGCCTCCGGGCACCGGCGCCGCAGCCGGGCCAGGTCGTCCCGGTGGGCCAGGGCCAGCGCGCTGGGTACCACCCTGCCGTCGCGGACCAGGTACTGCCGTCCCAGTCCGCCGACCGTCCGCGGCGTTCCCGGGTCCCGGTCGTCGGTGAGCCGGGAGAGCTTCGTGAACCCCGCCCCGTGCGGCAGCCGCAGCAGCGGGCCGCGCAGGCGCTCCACGCCCTGGGAACCGGCGGCGAGCACCAGGTCGAAGCGGGCTCGCAGGGCGTCCTCCCAGGCCAGCACACCGCCGTGCGTCTGCGGCAGCGCGCGGGCCGCGCCCGCGTTGAAGGCGTGCGGGGCGATGGTGAAGTGGATCTGGAGCCGCAGATCCGACGCTAGCAGCGGCAGTACGTCCCGCAGCCGCCGCCCGTAGACCTCGGTGTGGACGACGACCAGCACCCGCTTGCAGTCGGGCAGCGTCAGCCACTGCGACCGGCTGCCGGTCCGGCCGGGTCCGGCCGTCGCCGGTGAGGTGTCGGTGTTGCGCGTCATCGGTACCCCCGTTGTCGTGTGTCCGCCCGTGATGGGCGCTCGGTCCCGAGATGCCCGCGCGGCGGGACGGAAGCCTTGCGACGGCCTTGGAGAAACCTTGCATCGGTGATGAGCCGTCCGCTTGTCGCCCGCATGCCGCGACCGGCTCCCACGGGCCGGCGCTGGCGACAGCGCCGAGCGGTCGGGGCGGCCCCCGACTGGCGCCGAGGGGTGCGCTCCTGGGCACCGGGCGGTGGGAAAACCCCGTGCGCCGCGTCCGGCCGCCTTTCTACACTCGCCACGACACCGGGACGAGTGAGGGGAGAGGGCCGTGCGTGACCGCGCCGCCGCCGTCGTTCCCTCGTCCCTGCACGAGGTGATCCTGGTGTCTTCGTACGTCCGGTGCTCGCTGCGCGGCCGGCACCGGAGGTCCGGGCCGGGCTGTAACTGACGCCATGTCAGTCAGACCGGACACCGTTCACTGACGCACCGTCGGTCGCCCGCGTCCGGGAATCGCGCCGCCCTGTTCGAAGAACACCCGGAAGGCCAGGGGCCATGCGCACCCACACACCCGCCACCGTCCGCAACCTGGGCATCCTCGCCCACGTCGATGCCGGCAAGACCACCGTCACCGAGCGGGTCCTCTACGCGACCGGCACCACGTACAAGCGCGGTGAGGTCCACGACGGTACGACGGTCACCGACTTCGACCCGCAGGAACGCGACCGCGGCATCACCATCTTCGCCGCGGCGGTGACCTGTTCCTGGGACGGTCACCGGATCAACCTCATCGACACCCCGGGGCACGTCGACTTCGCCGACGAGGTCGAGCGGTCGCTGCGTGTGCTGGACGGCGCGGTCGCGGTGTTCGACGCCGTCGCGGGCGTCGAGCCGCAGAGCGAGTCCGTGTGGCGGCAGGCGGACCGGCACGGTGTGCCGCGGATCGCGTTCGTCAACAAGATGGACCGGGCCGGTGCCGACCTGGACACCGCCGTGGACTCCATCCGCCGCAGGCTGCATCCGGCGCCGCTCGTCGTCCAGTTGCCGATCGGCGCGGAGGACGGCTTCACCGGTGTCGTCGACCTCGTCCGGATGCGGGCGCTGACCTGGGCTGACGGGGCGGAGGCGGCCGAGGAGGGTCCGGTGCCCGAGGAGTCGAGGGCCGAGGCCGCGCGGCGCCGCCGACTGCTGGAGGAGGCCGTCGCCGAACGGCATCCGGCCGCGCTGGAGGAGTTCTGCGACCGCGGGGCACTCGGCGCCGGCCCGCTCGCCGCCGCCCTGCGCGACCTGACCCGCTCCGGCGAGGGCGTCGTGGTGCTGTGCGGATCGGCGTACCGCAACCGGGGTGTCGAACCGCTGCTCGACGCGGTGGTGGCCTATCTGCCCTCCCCGCTCGACGTGCCGCCGGTCCGCGGCACCCACCAGGGCGAGGAGCGGGAGCGGGCCGCCGATCCGGACGCCCCGCTCGCCGCCCTGGCGTTCAAGGTGCAGGCCACTCCCACGGGTCGGCTGACCTTCCTGCGGGTGTATTCGGGAACCATGGAGAAGGGGGACACGGTGTGGGACGCCACCACCGGGCGCGGTGAGCGGATCGGCCGCATCCTGCGCGTGCGGGCCGACCGGCACGACCCGCTGGAGCGCGCGGTCGCCGGGGACATCGTCGCCGTCGTCGGCCCGAAGGCCGCCCGGCCCGGCGCCACCCTGTGCGCGCCGGACGCCCCGCTGGTCCTGGAACCGCCCGGCACGGCCGAACCCGTCGTGCACGTCGCCGTCGAGGCCCGCCGGTCCACCGACACCGGCAAGCTGGCCTCGGCGCTGGCCCGGCTCGCCGAGGAGGACCCGTCGCTGGTGGTGCGGACCGACCCGGAGACCGGCCAGACGCTGCTGTCCGGCATGGGCGAGCTGCACCTGGAGGTCGCGGCGGAACGGGTCCGCCGGGAGCACGGCGTGGAGATCACCGTCGGCCGGCCCGGGGTGGCGTACCGCGAGACGGTCGGCAAGGGGGTGTCCGGCTTTGTGTACCGGCACGTCAAGCAGGACGGCGGGGCGGGGCAGTTCGCCCACGTCGTCCTCGACGTCGAGCCCCGCGAGGGCGCGGGGTTCGTCTTCGCGTCGGCCGTGACCGGCGGGCGGGTGCCGCAGGAGTACGTCCGGGCCGTCGAGGCCGGCTGCCGGGAGGCGCTCGCCCAGGGGCCGCTCGGCGGGCATCCGGTCACCGGGGTCCGGGTCACGCTCACCGACGGGCAGACCCATGTGAAGGACTCCTCGGACACGGCCTTCCGCACCGCCGGCCGGCTCGGCCTCAGGGACGCCCTGCGCGCCTGCGCGATGGTGCTCCTGGAGCCGGTCGTCGAGGTCACGGTGACCGTGCCCGAGGACGCGGTCGGCGGCGTGCTCGGCGATCTGGCCGCCCGGCGCGGCCGGGTGATCGGTTCGGACACCCGGGCGGGCGCGGCCGTGCTGACGGCCACCGTGCCGCTGGCCGAACTGTTCGGGTACGCCACCCGGTTGCGCGGCCGCACCCGGGGCCGGGGCACCTTCACGGCCCGACCCACCGGCTACGCCGCGGCGCCCGCCACGGCGGTCCGCGCCGGGTAGGACGGTAGCGTCCGCGCCGGGCAAGGCTGTGGCCTCCGTGCCGGGCAGGACTGCGATGTCCGCGCCGGGCAGGCCGGTGGCCGGCCCCGGGGAGGTGGGGCCGGCCACGGACCGGGGACGGCCGGCCCCTCGCGGGAGGGGCCGGCCGCGTGTCACGGGTAGGACACCACCGTCGAGGGCACCGTGGAGGTGCCCGACGTCGGTGCGCCCGTGTCGTTGATGACCCGCTCGTACTGCCCGTTGCCGCCGAGGGAGACGACGAGCAGGTTGTGGAAGCGGACGCCGGACCGGTTGGGGGCGGCGAAGCCGTGGTGCTGGACGATCGTCGGGTCGACGTTGTAGTAGCAGTAGGAGCCCAGGCCCCAGCCCTCGTGCTCGGTGACCTGGTCGCCGACCTTGTAGGCGGCGTAGCCCTTGATCGAGCCGTTCTGGATGGCGGCCTGGTTGGGGGCGTCGTACGCCTTCTCGTTCTGGAAGAAGATCGTGCGGCCCCGCTGGCCGTTCCACTGCACGTCGTACTTGTTGAAGTGCTCGACGAACAGGCCGGTGATCAGCACGTCGTCGCCGTTGACGACGAGGCCGTAGTCGGCGCGGTTGGTCTCCCAGCCGACGCCCTGGCCGTGGTCGGCGCGCCAGATCCAGGTGTGGTCGACGATGGTGTGCCGGTTGTTGATCACCATGCTGGTGGTGGCCTTGCCGGCGCCCGCGCCGCCGATCCGCACGAACACGTCCTGCACGGTGGTCGGGTTGGCCGAGTGGTCCCGCCAGGCGCCCTGCGGGCCGACCTCCAGCAGGGTGGGGGAGTTGACCGGCCCGGCGTCGATGAGGAAGCCGGCCAGCCGCACCCCGTCCACGTCGGCGACCTTGAGCGCGGTGACGCCGTTGTCGGGGATGAGGGTGGCGTACCCGAGGCCGAGGACCACGGTGTTGGCGCGGTCGACCCGGATCGGCCGGTCGAGGTGGTAGATGCCCGGCGTCAGCAGCAGGTGCAGCCCCTCGGAGAGCGCCTGGTTGAGGGTGGCCGCCGTGACCCCGGGCCGGGCGACGTAGAACTGGGTCAGCGGCAGTGAGGTGCCGCGCGGGGTGCCGCTGCCCCAGGAGACACCGCGGGCGTTGGTCCGCTTCTCCGGCAGGAAGACCCGGTAGGCGCCGCCGCTGAGGTACAGGAACGGCTTCTCGCGGGAGACCGAGGTGGTGTTCAGGGTGGTGTACGGCGGGTTGGGGAAGCTCGTCGCGGGGGCGCCCTCGACGCCCGAGAACACCATGTTCCACACGGCGTTGACCCAGCCCCCGACCGCGCTGTCCCGGGTGTACCACTGCTGCTGGGAGTACGGGCCCACCTGGCCGTCGATCCGGCTGTCGGCGATGTAGCCGCCGCTGGCCCAGCCGTAGCCGTCGGGCGCGAGGTTGAGGCCGCCGCGGACGTGCATCCGGCGGAACGGGGCCGCCTGGGAGACCGCCCACCGGTTGGTGCCGTTCACCGGCACCAGGGCGAGGTTCTCCGCCGAACGCCAGAAGTTCTGCGTGGCGTTGCCGTTGAACCAGCCGGCGTCGACCGTCACGTCCCCGTTGATGGTGGTGTCGTCGGGGGACAGGCCCAGGCCCGAGATGGAGGTGTAGAACCCGATCTGGGCGTTGAGGCCGTTGTACGTGCCCGGCTTGAACAGCAGTTGATAGCGGCCGGTGCCGAACTGCGCCGACTCCTGCTGCCGGAAGATCTCGTCCAGCCTGGCCTGGATGCCGGGCGTCGAGGGGTCGAACACGATGACGTTCGGGCCGAGGTCGCCGCCGCCGGGCAGCGCGGCCCGCAGGCGCGGCTTGTTCTTCGGCGCGGCCGGGGCGGGGGCGGGCGCGGCGCCGGGGGAGGCCGAGGCGGGGGCGGAGGCCAGCCCGGCGAGCAGCGGGGCGGCAGCGGCGGCGGCACCCAGGACGGCTCTGCGGCCGGGAGCGGCGGCACCGGGCTTGGGGAGGGAGGACATCGGCGGCTCTCCTGTCGGGTGTGTTCAGGAAGTGAACGGCGGGGGAGAAGGGAGCGCTCTCTCGCCGCCGAATGCTTCAGCCTCCTGAACGCGGTCGTCAAGGGGTGCGACCGAGTTCCACGAAGCCCGTCCAAACCCTTGACGGAGCAGACCGTCACGGTTTAACTCACGTCCTAAATTAAGCCGTGAGTGCGCCGCAGCGGGCGTGCTCTGCGAAGGGAACCCCAGGAGTCATGCGCAGCATCCGAGCCGCGGCCACAGGCGCCGTCACCCTGTCTCTCGCCCTCGCCGCCTCGGCCTGCGGAGGCGGTTCACCGACGGGCGGCGGGTCCGACGACTCGCCGAAGACCCTGACGTACTGGGCCTCCAACCAGGGCGCCAGCGTGGAGATCGACAAGGAGGTCCTGCAGCCCGAACTCGACAAGTTCGAGAAGCAGACCGGCATCGAGGTGAAGCTGGAGGTCGTGCCCTGGTCCGACCTGCTCAACCGCATCCTCACCGCGACCACCTCCGGCCAGGGGCCCGACGTCCTGAACATCGGCAACACCTGGAGCGCCTCGCTCCAGGCCACCGGGGCCCTGCTGCCCTGGGACGCGAAGAACTTCGGCAGGATCGGCGGCAAGGACCGCTTCGTGGCGTCCGCCCTCGGCTCCACCGGCGTCCCGGACCAGGACCCGGCCGCGGTGCCCCTGTACTCGATGGCGTACGCGCTCTACTACAACAAGAAGATGTTCGCCGACGCCGGGATCAGCAAGCCGCCGGTCACCTGGGACGAGCTGGTCGCGGCGGGCAAGAAGCTGTCGAAGAACGGCAAGTGGGGCCTGGGCACCGAGGGGTCGAACCCCTCCGAGAACATCCACCACGCCTACATCTTCGCCAAGCAGCACGGCGCCGACTTCTTCACCGCCGACGGCAAGCCCGACTTCACCGACGACGGGGCCGTGGCCGCCGTCAAGGACTACGTCGACCTCATGGCCAAGGACAAGATCATCGCGCCGGGCAACGCCGAGTACGCCCAGAACCAGTCCGTCAGCGACTTCGCCAAGGGCAAGACCGCGATGCTGCTGTGGCAGTCCGCCGCCGCCAACCTCAAGTCCCAGGGCATGGACGAGGACGACTACGGCATCGCCCCGGTGCCGGTGCGCTCGGGCACGCCCGGCGGCGGCACCAACGTCAACTCCATGGTGGCCGGCATCAACCTGGCCGTCTTCAAGAACACCGACAACCTCGACGGCGCCACGAAGTTCGTGAAGTTCATGACCAGCGACGCGGAGCAGAAGATCCTCAACAAGGCGTACAGCTCCATCCCGCCGGTCGCCTCCGCCCAGTCCGACCCCGCCTTCAGCACCCCCGCCAACGCGGTGCTGAAGGACACCCTCACCAAGAGCGCGGTCGCGCTGCCGCAGGTCCCCGCCGAGTCCCAGTTCGAGACGGCCGTGGGTACGGCGATCAAGGAGCTGTACGCCGACGCCGCCGCCGGCCGCGCGGTGACGGAGGCGTCGGTGAAGGCCAAGCTGGAGAAGGCCCAGTCGCAGATGCCGGCGGCCTGACGGCGATGACCACCACCGCACCCGTGACCACCGGACGGCGGGCGCCGCGCGACGGCTCGCCCGCCGGCCCGGTGCCGGGCGGCCCGCGCCGCCGCCCCGGCCGTATCCGCCGGATCGGCCTGCCGTACCTGCTGCTGCTGCCCGCCCTGCTCTTCGAACTCCTCGTCCACCTGGTGCCGATGGTGATCGGCGTCGTGATGAGCTTCAAGGAGCTGACCCAGTACTTCATCCGCGACTGGGGCGCCGCCCCCTGGTCCGGCGTCGACAACTACCGGGTCTCCGTCGACTTCGACGGCCCGGTCGGCGAGGAACTGCTGCGCTCCTTCCTCGTCACCGTCGGCTTCACCCTCCTGTCGGTCGCCCTGTGCTGGCTGATCGGCACCGCCGCCGCCATCTGCATGCAGGACTCCTTCCGCGGCCGGGGCCTGCTGCGCGCCCTGTTCCTGGTGCCGTACGCGCTGCCCGTGTACGCGGCCGTGATCACCTGGGTGTTCATGTTCCAGCACGACAACGGCCTGGTGAACCACGTCCTGCACGACCAGCTCGGCCTCACCGACAAGCCGTCGTTCTGGCTGCTCGGCGACAACGCGTTCGTCGCGCTGCTCACCGTCTCGGTGTGGAAGGGCTGGCCGTTCGCCTTCCTCATCGTCATGGCCGGTCTGCAGAACATCCCCAAGGACCTGTACGAGGCGGCCGCCCTGGACGGCGCCGGCACCTGGCAGCAGATCCGCCGGATCACCCTGCCGTCGCTGGGCGCGGTCAACCAGGTGCTGGTCCTGGTGCTGTTCCTGTGGACGTTCAACGACTTCAACACGCCGTACGTCCTGTTCGGCAAGACCGCGCCGGCCTCCGCCGACCTGATCTCCGTCCACATCTACCAGGAGTCCTTCGCTACCTGGAACTTCGGCCGGGGCTCGGCGATGTCGGTCCTGCTGCTGCTGTTCCTGCTCGTCGTCACCGGCGTCTACCTGGCCGTCACCTCACGCGGACGGAGGACCGCCCGTGCCTGATGTCCGCTCTCCCATGGCCCCGCCCCGCTCCTTTTTGTGGACCCGGCGGATCGTCCTCACCCTGCTCACCGCCTTCGTGCTGCTGCCCGTCTACGTCATGGTCTCCAGCTCGCTGAAGCCCCTCGCGGACGTCACCGGCACCTTCCGCTGGCTGCCCAGCAGCCTGACGATCCGCCCGTACATCGACATCTGGTCGACGGTCCCGCTGGCGAAGTACTTCGTGAACTCGCTGATCGTGGCGGGCGCGGCGACGGTCTGCTCGGTGGTGATCGCGATCTTCGCGGCGTACGCGGTGAGCCGCTACGAGTTCCGCGGCAAGCGCGTCTTCACGGTGACCGTGCTGTCGACGCAGATGTTCCCCGGCATCCTGTTCCTGCTGCCCCTGTTCCTGATCTACGTCAACATCGGCAACGCCACCGGCGTCGCCCTGTTCGGCTCCCGCGGCGGCCTGATCCTCACCTACCTCACCTTCTCCCTGCCCTTCTCCATCTGGATGCTGATCGGCTACTTCGACTCGGTGCCGCGCGACCTGGACGAGGCGGCCCTGGTCGACGGCTGCGGCCCGCTCAAGGCCCTGTTCCGGGTCGTCGTACCGGCCGCGGTCCCGGGCATCGTCGCGGTCGCCGTCTACGCCTTCATGACGGCCTGGGGCGAGGTGCTGTTCGCCTCGGTGATGACCAACGACACCACCCGCACCCTGGCGGTCGGCCTCCAGGGCTACTCCACCCTCTACGACGTCTACTGGAACCAGATCATGGCCGCCTCGCTGGTGGTGAGCGTCCCCGTGGTGGCGGGCTTCCTGCTCCTCCAGCGCTATCTGGTGGCCGGCCTGACCGCCGGAGCCGTCAAATGACCCGCTCCGCACTCTCCGAAGGGACCCACGTGACCATCGACCTCGCCGCTCTCCCGCACGACTTCCTGTGGGGCACGGCCACCTCGGCGTACCAGATCGAGGGAGCCGTCGCGGAGGACGGCCGCGCGCCGTCGATCTGGGACACCTTCTCGCACACCCCCGGCCGGATCGCGGGCGACGACCACGGCGACGTCGCCTGCGACCACTACCACCGCTGGCGCGAGGACATCGGCCTGATGCGGCGACTGGGCACCAACGCCTACCGCCTCTCCGTCGCCTGGCCGCGCGTCGTGCCCGGCGGCGACGGCGAGGTCAACGCCAAGGGGCTCGCCTTCTACGACCGGTTGGTCGACGCCCTCCTGGAGGCGGGCATCACCCCCTCCGTCACCCTCTACCACTGGGACCTCCCGCAGGTCCTCCAGGACCGCGGCGGCTGGCCCGAGCGCGCCACGGCCGAGCACTTCGCGGCGTACGCGGCGGTCGTCGCGGAGAGGCTGGGCGACCGCGTATCGCACTGGGCCACCCTCAACGAGCCGCTGTGCTCGGCCTGGATCGGCCATCTGGAGGGCACCATGGCCCCCGGCTGGACCGACCTGACGGCGGCCGTGCGCGCCTCCTACCACCTGCTGCTCGGCCACGGCCTCGCGATGGAGGCGATCAGGTCCGCCGCCCCCGGCGCCCAGGTCGGCATCGTCAACAACCTCTCCACCGTGCACGCCGCCTCCGACCGCGAGGCCGACCTCGACGCGGCCCGCCGGATGGACGGCCACACCAACCGCTGGTGGCTGGACCCGGTGCACGGCCGCGGCTTCCCGGCCGACATGCGCGAGCTGTACGGCGTCGACCTGCCGGAGCGGCCGGGCGACCTGGAGCTGATCGGCGCCGACCTGGACTGGCTCGGCCTGAACTACTACTTCCCGCAGACCGTCGCCGCCGACCCGAACGCCCCGGCGCCGTACGTCCGCACCGTGCGCCGTCCGGGCGTCCCGCGCACCGGCATGGACTGGGAGATCGACGCGAGCGGCATCGAGGACCTGCTGCTGCGCGTGACCGAGGAGTACGGGGCGCGCAGGATCTACGTGACGGAGAACGGCTCGTCCTTCCCGGACGTGGTCCGCCCCGACGGCACGGTCGACGACCCCGAGCGCGCGGAGTACCTGGCGGCGCACATCGCCGCGTGCGCCTCCGCCGCCCGCCGGGGCGCCCCGCTGGCCGGCTACTTCGCCTGGTCGCTGCTGGACAACTTCGAGTGGGCGTACGGCTACGACAAGAGGTTCGGACTGGTCCACGTGGACTACCGGACCCAGGCCCGCACGATCAAGGGCAGCGGACACCGGTACGCCGAGATCATCGGCGAGCACGAGCGGATGCGGGGGCGCCGGGCGGCGTGAGACCGCGGGGGCGCGGACGCGGAGTCCGCGCCCCCGTACGTACAAGTTCTGAACCCAAATTGTCAGGTACATGGCACTGTCGAAGGAGATCCGATGACATCCCGCACTCTCCTCACCGCCCTCGCGGCCCTGACGCTGCTGGCCGCCGGGCCGGCGTTCACCCCGCCGGCCGCCGCGCAGCCGGCCGCCGCGGCGGCGGCCTGGGACACCGACCGCGCGGCCACGGCCTACGCCGCCGCCCCCTCCGCCGTCACCGCCTCCGGCAGCGAGAACGCCGGCACGGCCCCCGGCCTGGCCTTCGACGGCAACGCCGGCACCCGCTGGTCCAGCAACTTCGCCGACGACGCCTGGCTCCGCGTCGACCTGGGCTCGACGATCCGTGTCGACCGGGTCGTCCTGGACTGGGAGGCGGCGTACGGCAGGAGATACGTGCTGGAGGCGTCGAAGAACGGCACGGACTGGACCCCGTTCTACACGGAGACGGCCGGCACGGGCGGCTCGGTCACGGCCCACACCTACCCCCAGGAGGTGACGGCCCGTTACGTCCGGATGCGCGGGGTGGAGCGGGCCACCCCGTACGGCTACTCCCTGTACTCCTTCAAGGTGTACGGCGGCGAACCGGCGCCCGCCTCCACCACCCGCGCCAACCTCGCCCTCAACCACCCGGCGTACAGCAACCGCTACCAGCACGCGGGCAACTCCCCGGCGTTCGTGACGGACGGCGGCTGGCCCGCCGACCTCAAGGGCGACCAGTCCCGCTGGGCCAGCGACTGGAACGCCGACCGCTGGGTCTCGGTCGACCTGGGCGCCGCCTCGACCATCGACACCGTCGACCTGTACTGGGAGGCCGCGTACGCCGTCGACTACGAACTCCAGGTCTCCGACGACAACCGCACCTGGCGCACGGTGTACCGCCCGTCCGCCACCGAGGTCGCCGCCCGCCGCGCCGACGTCAAGTCCCCCGGGGAGGCGGCCGGCCGCCACGACACCGTCCGGCTGCCCTCACCCGCCTCCGGCCGCTACGTCCGCATGCTCGGCAAGGAACGCCGCTCGTTCTACAACCCGGCCCCGGCGACCGCCCAGTTCGGCTACTCCCTCTACGAGTTCCAGGTCTGGGGCACCGGCGGGTCGGCGTCGGCGGCCTACCCGGCCCTGCCGGCCGAGCAGCCGGGCACGTACCAGACCCGCTTCTTCGACGACTTCACCTCCTCCGCCCTGGACCGCTCGAAGTGGCGGGTGGTCCGCACCGGCACCGAGATGGGCCCGGTCAACGGCGAGGCGCAGGCGTACGTCGACTCCACGGAGAACATCCGCCAGGAGAACGGGGCGCTGGTGCTCCGCGCGAAGTACTGCAAGGGCTGCACCCGGGCGGGCGGCGGCACCTACGACTTCACCTCCGGCCGCATCGACACCAACACCAAGTTCGACTTCACCTACGGCAGGGTGAGCGCGCGGATGAAGCTGCCGGTCGGTGACGGCTTCTGGCCGGCGTTCTGGCTGCTCGGCAGCAACGTCGACGACCCGTCCGTCTCCTGGCCCGCCTCCGGCGAGACCGACATCATGGAGAACATCGGCTACGCCGACTGGACCAGCACCGCCCTGCACGGCCCCGGCTACTCGGCCGACGGCAACATCGGCGCCCGCCAGGTGTTCCCCGGCGGCGGCCGCGTCGACCAGTGGCACACCTACGCGGTCGAGTGGACCCCGACGGCCATGCGCTTCTACGTCGACGACCGCCTCGTGCAGGAGACGACCCGCAGCAAGCTGGAATCGACCCGCGGCCAGTGGGTCTTCGACCACAACCAGTACGTCATCCTCAACCTCGCCCTGGGCGGCGCCTACCCCGCCGGCTGGAACCAGGTCACCTCCCCCTACTGGGGCCTGCCCCAGTCCAGCGTGGACCGCATCGCGGGCGGGGGAGTACAGGCGGAGGTGGACTGGGTGCGGGTGGAACAGAAGGGCTGACGCCCACCGGGGCCCGTACACCCGTGTCTGTACGGGCCCCGGCGGCCCGTCCCGCGTACCCCGCCCGGCCCTCGGACCGTTGTACTGGCCGCGACGACTGTCACCAGCGCGGCAAGGGGGTCATCGGTCATGGCGAACAGTGGTGGGGTCGAACCGACCGACAGTCTCAGAGTGTTCGGAGCGGCTCTGAAGGCGTTCCGGGAACGCGCCCTGCTCACGCAGGAGCAGTGCGCCGAGCGGCTCGGCTACTCGCACGCTCTGGTCGCCTCGGTGGAGCAGGGGCGGCGGATGCCGTCGGCCCAGTTCGTCGAGCGGGCGGAGGAGGTGCTGGAGGCGTTCGGGGTGCTGCGGGCGATGTCCCGGCACCTGGTGCGGCAGCGGGGCCTGGCGGTGTGGTTCCGGGAGTGGGCGCGCTTCGAGGAGAGCGCGGTCGCGCTCGACACGTACGAATGCCGGGTGGTGCCCGGCCTGCTCCAGACCGAGGCGTACACGCGGGCCGTCATGCTCAACGTGCCGCCTCCGCCGACCGAGGAGCAACTGGAGCAGCGGATCGCCGCCCGCAAGGCGCGGCAGGAACTGCTCCGGCGCACCCCGCCGATCGCGTTCAGCTTCATCGTCGAGGAGTCGGTGCTGCTGCGGCACACGGGCGGTGAGGAGGTGACCCGGGAACTCCTCGACCACCTCCTCGCCTGCACCGAGCTGTGGAACGTGGAGTTGCAGATCATGCCGTTGCGGCAGCCGTATCACGCGGGGACCGACGGGCCGATGCGGCTGCTGGAGACCCCGGAGCGGCAGTGGATCGGGTACGCGGAAGGGCAGAAGACCGGGCAGCTCGTCATCGATCGGCAAGCGGTCAGCGTCATGCAGATGCGCTATGCCAAGATGCGCTCACAGGCCCTGTCCCCGGCGGACTCGGCGGAGTTGTTGCGGCGGATGCGAGGAGTGCTATGAGCACCGACAGCGAGCTGAACTGGTTCAAGAGCAGCTACAGCGGGTCCGAGGGTGACGACTGCGTGGAGGTCGCTGTCGGTTCCGGAGCCGTACACGTCCGGGACTCCAAAGAGCAGGGTGGGCCCTCATTCTCCGTATCCGGTCGCGCGTGGAGCGGGTTCGTCGCTCACCTCGGGGCCCCGCGGGGGTGACGTGCGCTTACTGCATATGATGTGCAGGTGCGCCACAGTGACTACAGTATTCGTCCCGCCGGTCCCGACGACCTCGATGCCGCTCGGGCCGTCATGCTCGACACCGTCTACCGGGACTTCGGGACGGGGTACGTGCCGCGGTGGCACCGGGACATCATCGATCTGGACCGGGCCTATCTGACGCCGTCCCGGCATACGCTGCTGGTCGCCGTGGACGCGGCGGGCGAGGTCGTCGGGACCGGGGCGCTCGACTCCCGGGGGCCCGCGCATCCGCCGAACCCCCGGGAGGTCGCCGAGCGGTACCCGTCCGGGGTGACCGCGCAGCTCCGGCGGGTGTACGTGCGGTCCGAGCACCGCAGGCGGGGGCTGGCGCGCTGGATGGTGGAGGAGCTGCTCGCCTTCGCCGCCGCGGACGGGGGGTACCGGGCCGTGTACCTGCACACCGACCCCGGCGTGGAGGGAGCCGAGCCGTTCTGGCGGTCGCTCGCCAAGGTCGTGTACGACGAGCGCGAGGAGCCCGGGGGCGGGCAGCGGGTCGTGCACTTCGACGTACCCATGGGGTAGCCGCGAAATGGAAATGGTTTTCATATAGGGTCGCTGTCGACCCCCGTAGTTCCCCGCACTGATCGAACCGAGGACCATGCGCTCCCACCGTCGCCTTCGGCTGCTCGCCCCCTTCCTGCTCGTACCGCTGATATCCAGTTGCTTCGCCTCCGGTGGCGACGGCGACAAGGGCTCCGCCGACGCCGGCGGGTCGCGGCTGCGGGTCGCGCTCGCCTTCCCGCCCGCCGAGAACCTCTCGCCGTACGGCGCCGACGCCACGCTGCTCAGCCGGCTCGGGGTGACCGAGGGGCTCACCTCGCTGGACGCCAACGGCTCCGCCGCCCCCGCGCTCGCCGCGTCCTGGCGGCAGGAGAACGCCAGGACCTGGACGTTCACGCTGCGCGAGGCCACCTTCCAGGACGGCACCCAGGTCACCCCGGAGGCGGTCGCCGACTCGCTCGCGCACGCCGCCGACGCCCGCCCCGCGCCCGCCGCCCTCACCGGCGTCGCCCTCACGGCGAAGGCCGCCGGCGACCGCGCCGTGACGATCACCACCGCCCAGGCCGACCCCGTACTGCCGCTGCGGCTGTCCAGCCCGAGCCTCGCCGTCCTCTCCGCCAAGGCGTACGACAAGACCGGCAAGGCCGACCCCGTCGGCACCGCCACCGGGCCCTTCGAGATCACCGGGGTGAACGGGGCGGCCTCCGCCTCCCTCGACCGGTTCGACGACTACTGGGGCGGGCGGGCCCAGGCCGCCGGGATCGACGCCCGGTTCATCGCCGACGGCACCGCCCGCGCCAACGCCCTGCGCACCGGCGAACTGGACATCGCCGAGGCCGTGCCCGTCGCCCAGGCCGCCACCCTGGACCGGGACGAGCGGCGGGACACCGCCACCACCCGGACCACCAGCCTGCTGCTCAACGCCCGCACCGGGACGTTCCAGGACGCCGGAGTGCGGGCCGCCGCCCGCGCCGCCCTGGACACCTCCGTCTTCGCCAAGGACGTCTACGAGGGGTACGGCGACCCCGCCGCCGGAATCTACGGGCCCGCCGTCACCTGGGCCGGGGGGAAGCGGACGGCACCCGTCGGGCGCGCGGCCGAGAAGGCGCCGAAGGGCGGCACCGTCACCCTCGCCACCTACGACAACCGGCCCGAACTCCCCGAGGTCGCCCAGGTCGTCAAGGAGCAGTGGGAGAAGGCCGGGTTCGAGGTGAACCTCGTCGTACGGGAGTACTCGCGGCTGGAGAGCGACGCGCTGGACGGGAAGTTCGACGCGTTCGTGCTGGCCCGCAACACCCTGCTCGACACCGGCGACCCCGTCGCCGTCCTCGCCAGTGACTACACCTGCGACGGCGATCTCAACATCGCCCAGCTCTGCGACCGGCGCGTCGACCGGGCCGTGGCCCAGGCCGAGCGGGCCGCCGACACCGACGAGCGGCGGGACGCGGCCATGGCCGCCGAGGCCCGCGTCCTCGGCACGGACGCCGTACTGCCCCTGGTGCACCAGCGGATCATCACCGGCGTCCGGGACGGCGTCCAGGGCGTCGTCCTCGACCCGTACGAGCGCACCCTCGTCGGCACGGGAACGCGGCGCTGAGCCGTGCGGCAGCAGGTGACGGCCGCGGTGTGGCGGCTCGTGCTCGCCGCCGGTCTGGTCTGCGGGATCGGGGTGCTGCCCTGGCTCACCCGGACCGACCCGGCGCTGACCATCCTCAAGGCGCGGTCCGCCGAGCGGACCCCGACACCCGAGGTGCTCGCCGACATCCGCGCCCGACTGGGGCTCGACGGCGGGCCCGCGCACCTGCTCGGGCAGTGGCTCGGCGGGCTGCTGCGGGGCGACGCCGGGCGGTCGTGGATCTCCGGGTCCGAGGTGCTGCCCGACGTGCTGCGGGCCCTGGGTGCCTCGGTGCTGCTGATGACGGTGGCCATCGCGGTGGCCCTGCTCACCGCCGGTGCCGTCTGCGCCCGCACCCTGCGGCGCGGGGCCGCGCGGCGGCTCGGCACCGGGCGGCGCGGCGGGACCGGGTCCGCGACGGTCGCCGCGCTGCCCGAGTTCCTCCTCGCCTCCGTGCTCGCCACCGTCGTCGGCGTACAGCTCGGCTGGCTGCCCGCCCTCGGCTGGTACGGGCCGCAGTACACCCTGCTGCCCGCGCTCGCCCTCGGCCTGCCCGCCGGGGCCGTGCTCGGACGACTCCTCGACGACCTGCTGCCCGGCGCCTTCCGCGAACCCTGGGCGGTGGCCGCCGCCGCCCGGGGACTGACCGGAGGGCGCATCGCCCGGCAGGCGGTACGCCGGTGCGTGCCCGCGCTGCTGCCCAACCTCGGCCTGTTCGTGGTCGGACTCACCGGCGGAGCGGTCGCCGTCGAGCAGATCTTCGACATCCCCGGTCTGGGCCGCACCGCCCTCCAGGCCGCCCTCGCCCAGGACCTGCCCGTCCTCCAGGCCGGCACCCTCGCCCTCGTGCTGCTCGCCGCCCTGGCGACCGGCGCCACCCGGCTCACCGCCCGGCTGCTCACCGGCCCCGCCCTGCGCGACGGCGCGCTGCCCACCCTGCACCGCCCCGCACCGCCCGCGCACGGCCTCACCCCGCTGCTCCTCGGGGCGGCGCTGGTCCTGGTGGTCGCGGCCGGACTGGCCCGGGACCCGCTCGCCGTCGCCACCGCCGACCGGCTCCAAGCACCCTCCCTCACCCACCCGTTCGGCACCGACGCCCTCGGCCGGGACCTGCTCGCCCGGGTCGGACACGGCGCCCTCGACACCCTGCTGCTGGCCGGCGCGATCAGCGCCGCCGGCCTCGTCCTCGGCGTCCTCCTCGGCCTCGTACCCCGGTTCTCCGGGCCGCTCGTCGACACCGTCAACGCCGTGCCGCCCGTCCTGCTCGCCCTGCTCGTCACCGCCGTCGCCGGCGACGGCGCCGCCACCCCCGCGCTCGCCGTGACCGCCGTCGCCTGGGCGCCGCTGGCCGCGCACACCTCCGCGCTGCTGCGGCAGGAACGCGCCACCCTCCACATCCTCGCCACCCGCGGCCTGGGCGCGAGCCGCTGGTACCTGCTGCGCCGCGAACTGCTGCCCGCAGTACTGCCGTCCGTCGTCCGGCACGCCCTGCTGCGGCTGCCCGGCGTCGCCCTCGCGCTCGCCTCCCTCGGCTTCCTGGGCCTCGGCGCGCAGCCCCCGTCCCCGGAGTGGGGCCTGCTGCTCGCCGAGAACCAGCCCTACGCCGAACGCGCCCCCTGGGCCGTCCTCGCCCCCGCCGCCGTACTGGCCCTGCTGGGCGCGCTCGCCGTCACCGCGAGCGGCGGGGTACGGCTGCCCCGGCGGCGCACGCCCCCCGCGCCCACCGGGTCCCCCGAGCGCGCCGTCACCGAGGTACCGGCGGGCGTGCGATGACCCGGGGGACGACGGCCACCGCGCCGCCGGAGACCGGCGGACGCGTCCGCCTCTCACCCCTGCTGCGGCTGCTCGTCCTGACCCAGCTCGCCTTCAACATCGGCTTCTACGCCGTGCTGCCCTTCCTCGCCGACCACCTCGGCCAGGGCATCGGCATGGCGGGCTGGCTGGTCGGGCTGGTGCTCGGGCTGCGCACCTTCAGCCAGCAGGGACTGTTCGTGGTGGGCGGGGCGCTCGCCGACCGGTACGGCATCCGGCCCGTCGTCCTCGCCGGGTGCGGGCTGCGGATCGCCGGGTTCGGCTGGCTCGGGTACGCCGATGCCACCTGGTCCGTGCTCGGCGCGGTGCTGCTCATCGGGTTCGCCGCCGCGCTGTTCTCACCCGCCGTCGAGTCCGAGGTCGTCCGGCAGGCGGTGCTGTGGGAGGAGTCCGGCGGGGGACCCCGCACCCGGGTGCTCGCGCTGTTCACCGTCGCCGGGCAGGCCGGGGCGTTCGTCGGGCCGCTGCTCGGGGCGCTGCTGCTGGGCGTGGACTTCCGTACCGCCTGTCTGGCCGGGGCCGGGGTCTTCGTCCTGGTCCTCGCCGGACACGCGTGGCTGCTGCCGCAGCGCGTCCCGGGACGCGCCCGGACCCGGGTGCGCGGCGGGGCGAAGCTGCTGCTGCGCAACCGGCCCTTCCTCGCGCTGTGCTGCGCGTACGGCGCCTATCTGCTCGCCTACAACCAGTTCTATCTGGCGCTGCCCGCCGAGGTGGAGCGGGCGGCCGGGTCGCAGGCGCCACTGGCCTGGCTGTTCGCGCTGTCCTCGCTGCTGGTGGTGACGGCGCAGTTGCCGCTGACGCGGTGGGCGGGGGAGCGGCTGACGCTGCGCCGGTCCATGGCGGCCGGACTGGTGCTGATCGGGGGCGGGTTCGCGGTGGTGGCGGCGGCCCGGCCCGCCGGGTGGACCGGGACGGCCGGGCTGCTGCCCGCCGCCGCCTTCGTGGTGCTGCTCACCCTCGGCCAGATGCTGGTCGCGCCGGTCGCCCGCGCCTGGGTGCCCGACCTCGCGCAGGACGGACGGCTCGGGCTCTACACCGGCGCGCTGTCCTCGGTGTCCGGGCTGATCGTGCTGGCCGGCAGCTCGGTCGTCGGCTCCCTGCTGGACAGCGGCCTGCCGGCCGCCGTGCCGTGGCTGGTCCTGGCCGCCGTACCGCTGGCGGCGGTGGGGCTGCTGCCCCGGCGGCGGCCGTCCTGAGCGCTCAGGGGACAGCCCCGCGGTGACCGTCCTGAGCGCTCAGGAGGGGCAGCCCCGCCGCGGCCGTCCCGAGCGCTCGGGGGGGCGCCGGCTCCCGTCCCGGCCGCGGGCCGTCAGTCCCTGACCGCCTCGTGGACGAGCCGCTTGAGGTCCCGGAACACGGTGTGCGAGGACCTCGGCCGCACCTGGGTCAGGAACTGCACGGTCAGTTCGCGGCCCGGGTCGACCCAGAACGTCGTCGTCGCCACCCCGCTCCACCCGTACGTGCCGAGCCCCGAGGGCACCCGGGTGCGGGCCGGGTCGGTCACCACGGAGACCCCGAGGCCGAAGCCGACCCCGTCGTTGCCGGGTTCGTCGTGTGCCGGGCGGGAGCCGAAGGCGCGCAGGTCGGCGCCGCCGGGCAGGTGGTTGCGGGTCATCAGGTCCACGGTGGCCGGGGCCAGCAGCCGGGTGCCGTCGACCTCGCCGCGGCGCCGCAGCAGCTCGGTGAAGCGGTGGACGTCGTACGCGGAGGCCACCAGGCCGCCGCTGCCGGACAGGAACCTCGGCCGGCCCCGCAACGGCAGCCCGGCGACCGGCGCGATGCCGCCGCCGTCCTGCTCGCCGTACAACTCCGCGAGCCGCCCGGCCTGTTCGTCGGTGACCTGGAATCCGGCGTCCGTCATGCCGAGCGGGCGGAAGATCCGCTCGGCGAAGAACTCGTCCAGCGGCCGGCCGCTCACCACCTCCACCAGACGGCCGAGCACATTGCTGGCCACGGAGTAGTTCCACTCGGTGCCCGGGTCGAACTGCAGCGGCAGGCTCGCGTACAGGTCGACCGTTTCCGCGAGGTCCGCGCCGGGGAGCACCGAGGACTCCAGGCCCGCCGCGCGGTAGAGGGCGTCCACGGGGTGGGCGTGGTAGAAACCGAAGGTCAGCCCGGCGGTGTGGGTCAGCAGATGCCGGATCAGCACGGACCCGGCGGCGGGGCGGGTCGTCACGTCCGGCGCGGCGCCCCGGGCGTACACCCGCGGCTCGGCGAAGGCGGGCAGGTACGCGGCGACCGGATCGTCCAGGGACAGCCGCCCCTCCTCCAGCAGTATCAGCACGGCGACCGCGGTGACCGGCTTGGTCATGGAGTAGATCCGCCACAGCGTGTCCGCCTGCACCGGCAGTCCGGCCGCGATGTCCCGGTGGCCGTAGGCGGTGAGATGGGCGATCCGTCCGCTGCGGGCGACGGCCACCAGGAAGCCGGGGAGCCGGCCCTCGTCCACCTCGCGGGCGAAGTGCCGGTCCAGCCCGTCCAGCGCCTTGCCGTCCAGCCCGGCCCCGCCCGGGTCGATCTCCTGCCGCAGCCCTGCCATCGTCCGCTCTCCTCCGTGACTCATGACGCCCGACGCGCGTCCGGTACCCATCGTCCGTGCGCGGGACGCGGGGGAACAGACGGACGCGCCCGTCCGTTGACCGAGGCATGACCGAAGACGCCGCGCAGGACGCCCTGTTGAAGCTGTTCGCCGAGGAACGGAACGGAGTGCTGGTCACCCTCAAGCGGGATGGCCGCCCCCAGTTGTCGAACGTCATCCACACCTACGACCCCGAGGAGCGCGTCCTGCGGGTCTCGCTCACCGATGACCGCGCCAAGACCCGCAACCTCCGCCGCGACCCCCGCGCCTCCTACCACGTGACCACCGCCGACCGGTGGTCCTACGCGGTCGCCGAGGGCACCGCCGACCTCTCCCCGGTCGTCGCCGACCCGCACGACGAGACGGCAGAGGAACTGGTCCGCCTGCACCGCGAGGCGCTCGGCGAGCACCCGGACTGGGACGAGTACCGCGCCGCCCTCGTCCGCGACCGCCGCGTGGTCCTGCGTCTGCGGGTGGACCGGGTGTACGGCGTGACCGACCTCCCGCGCTGAGAATCGGCGGCGCGACCCGCACGGGTGCCGGTCAGGCCGTCACTTCCTCCGGCCGGGGCGACCGCGCGGGGACCCGTTCGCCGAGGTGTTCCGTCGCCACGGTGTGGGTCTCGCGGGCGGTCAGCGCGGCGATCACCGGGGGGACGCACAGGGCCGCGGTGAAGAGGGCGACCGCCGTCCAGTCGTCGCCGTCCGGCCCGGCGATCCGCGCGGCGAACGTCACCGCGAACCCGGCCACCGCGAACCCGATCTGGGTGCCGATCGCCACCCCGGAGAGCCGGACCCGGGTGGAGAACATCTCGCCGTAGAAGGCCGGCCACACCCCGTTCGCGGCGCTGTAGACCACGCCGAAGCAGACCACGCCGGACAGGAGGACGAGCGGGTAGGAGCCGGTCGAGACCGCCCACAGGTACAGGAACATCGTCACCGCGCTGCCCGCCGCGCCCGCCAGGAACACCGGGCGGCGGCCGATCCGGTCGGACAGGGTGGCCCACAGCGGGATCGCGGCGAGCGCCACCACGTTGGCGAGCGCCCCCACCCACAGCATGGCGGTCCGGGACATGCCCACCGAGTCGCCGGTGGCGAACGCCAGCGCCCACACGGTGAAGACGGTGCTGACCGAGGCGATCAGCGCGCCCCCGATCACCCGCAGCACGTCCGCCCAGTGCTCGCGCACCAGCACCACCAGCGGCATCTTCTCCACCCCCGCCGCGGCGGTCTGCCGGGTGAAGGCCGGGGTCTCGTCCAGGTTGCGGCGGATGACGTAACCGACCACGGCGACCGCGACGCTCAGCCAGAACGGCACCCGCCAGCCCCAGGACATCAGGTGTTCCTCGGGCAGCGCGGCGACCGGGATGAACACCAGGGTGGCCAGCAACTGGCCGCCCTGGGTGCCGCTGAGCGTGAAACTGGTGAAGAAGCCGCGCCGGTGCGCGGGGGCGTGTTCGAGCGTCATGGAGTTGGCGCTGGCCTGCTCGCCGGCGGCCGAGATGCCCTGGAGGACCCGGCAGAGCACCAGCAGGACGGGCGCGAGGGTGCCGACCTGTTCCCGGGTGGGCAGACAGCCGATGAGGAACGTCGAGACGCCCATCAGGATCAGCGTGAACACCATGATCTTCTTGCGGCCGAGGCGGTCCCCGACGTGCCCCAGGAAGAACGCCCCGAGCGGCCGGGCGGCGTAGGCGACACCGAAGGTGGCCAGCGACAGCAGGGTGGCCGTCGCCGGATCGGACGCGTCGAAGAAGACGTCGGGGAAGATCAGCGCCGCGGCGCTGCCGTAGATGAAGAAGTCGTAGTACTCCAGGGCGCTGCCGATCCAGGCGGCGGTCGCCGCCTTCTTCGGCTGCCCCGGCGGGGCCTCGGGGAGGGGAGCGGGGACGGACACGGCGGCTCCTTCGGCATCGTCGCCCAATTAACCCACTGGATAGTTAGTACGGGTTGGCTGGGATGGTGCGCCCACGGGTGCCGGGTGTCAAGAGGTGCGCGGCGGCCGGGACCGGCCCGCGGTCAGCCGGCCGCGCGGTCCGCGGTCAGGTAGGCGATCACCATGTCGCCGAGCATGCTCCGGTAGTGCTCGCGCTGCTCGGGGGCGACCAGGTCGCGGCCGAACAGGGCGCCGAAGGTGTGCCGGTTGGCGACCCGGAAGAAGCAGAAGGAACTGATCATCGCGTGCAGGTCGACCGCGTCCACGTCGGCCGTGAACAGCCCCGACTCCTGGCCCGCCGCGAGAATCCGGCGGATCACGTCCAGCGCGGGCGAGCCGATCCGCGCCAGTTCCTCGGAGGCGGCGATGTGCTCGGCGCCGTGGATGTTCTCGATGCTGACCAGGCGGATGAAGTCCGGGTGCCGCTCGTGGTGGTCGAAGGTGACCTCGGCCAGCTTGCGGATCGCGGCGACCGGGTCGAGGTGCTCGACGTCGAGCTGCTGCTCGGCCTCGCGGATCACGCCGTAGGCCCGCTCCAGGACGGCGGTGAAGAGCTGCTCCTTGCCGCCGAAGTAGTAGTAGATCATCCGCTTGGTGGTGCGGGTGCGGGCGGCGATCTCGTCGACGCGGGCCCCGTCGTAGCCGGCTCGGGCGAACTCCCGGGTGGCCACGTCGAGGATCTCGGCCCGGGTGCGGGCGGCGTCCCGGATGCGCCCGTTGGATCGTGCCGGTTCGTCGACGCTGGTCATCGGGTTCCTTCGGCTGGGGCTGAGGCCAGTGCGGTGATTGTAGAAGGTCGGCTCTTCCCACGGGCCGCGCCCTGCTGCTATGACTAACGTACTGGTTCGTACATTAGCCGTGCCCGGCTCAGGAGGTCACCGGTGACCAAGGACGCGTATCTCGTCGGACTGATCGGTTCCGGCATCGGCCCGTCGCTCAGTCCGGCCCTGCACGAGCGGGAGGCCGGCCGGCAGGGGCTGCGCTGCCTGTACCGGCTGATCGACCTCGACGTGCTGGGGGCGCCGCCGGAGCGGGTGGGCGACCTGGTGCGGGCCGCGCGGGACCTGGGCTTCGACGGGCTGAACATCACCCACCCCTGCAAGCAGCTCGTCATCGGCCACCTCGACGGGCTCGCCCCGGGCGCCGAGGCGCTGGGCGCGGTCAACACGGTCGTCTTCGACGGCGGCCGGGCCATCGGCCACAACACCGACGTCACCGGCTTCGCCGCCTCCTTCGCCCGGGGCCTGCCCGACGCGCCGCTGGAGCGGGTCGCGCAGGTGGGCGCCGGCGGGGCGGGCGCGGCCGTCGCCCACGCCCTGCTCACCCTGGGCGCCGGGCGGATCACCGTCGTCGACGCGCTGCCCGAGCGGGCGGCCGCTCTGGCCGGCTCGCTGAACCGGCACTTCGGCGCGGGCCGGGCCGCCTGCGCCGGGCCGGACCGGCTGCCCGCCGTCCTGGGCGGCGCCGACGGCGTCGTCCACGCCACCCCCACCGGCATGGCCGCCCACCCCGGTCTGCCGTTCCCCGCCGCACTGCTGCGCCCCGGACTGTGGGTCGCCGAGATCGTCTACCGGCCGCTGGAGACCGAACTGGTACGCGCCGCCCGCGCCGCGGGCTGCGCGGTGCTGGACGGCGGCGGCATGGCCGTCTTCCAGGCGGCCGACGCGTTCCGCCTGTTCACCGGCCGGGAACCGGACAGCGCCCGGATGCTCGCCGACCTGCCCGCACTGGCCGGTGCCGCCCCCGCGCCCCGGGTCGCCGCACCCCAGTAGGACCGAGGAGAAAGAGGCACCGCCGTGCGTACGTCCATCGCGACCGTCTGTCTGAGCGGATCGCTCACCGAGAAGCTCACCGCCGCGTCCCGGGCCGGCTTCGACGGCGTGGAGATCTTCGAGAACGACCTGCTCGCCAGCCCGCTCACCCCCGAGGAGATCCGCGCCCGCTGCGCCGACCTCGGCCTGACCATCGACCTCTACCAGCCGATGCGGGACGTCGAGGCGCTCCCCGAGGAGGGGTTCGCGCGGAGCCTGCGCCGCGCCCGGCACAAGTTCGAGCTGACGCGCCGGCTCGGCGCCGACACCGTCCTGGTCTGCTCCAGCGTCTCCCCGGACGCCCTCGACGACGACGCGCTCGCCGCCGAGCAGCTCGCCCGCCTCGCCTCGCTCGCCCAGGACTCCGGCGTCCGCGTCGCCTACGAGGCGCTCGCCTGGGGCCGGCACATCAGCACCTGGGACCACGCCTGGCGCGTCGTCGAGGCCGCGGACCACCCCGCGCTCGGCGTCTGCCTGGACAGCTTCCACATCCTCTCCCGGGACAGCGACCCCAAGGGCATCGCCGACCTCCCCGGCGAGAAGGTCTTCTTCCTCCAGCTCGCCGACGCCCCCCGGCTCGCCATGGACGTCCTGCAGTGGAGCCGCCACCACCGCTGCTTCCCCGGCCAGGGCGGCTTCGACGTCGCCGGACTGGTCCGCCAGGTCCTGCGCACCGGTTACGCCGGTCCGCTCTCCCTGGAGGTCTTCAACGACGTCTTCCGGCAGTCCGACGCCGGTGCCACCGCCGTCGACGCCCAGCGCTCCCTGCGCATGCTCCAGGAGCAGGTCGGCACGGCGGACCTCCCCCCGGCCGTCGTCCCCACCGGCGTCGCCTTCGCCGAACTGGTCACCCCCGACCCCCAGTCGGTCACCGCCCTGCTCGGCGCGCTCGGCTTCGCCCGCACCGCCCGGCACCGCGGCAAGCCCGTCGACCTGTGGCAGCGCGGCGACGCCCGCGTCCTGGTCAACACCGGGCCCGCCGAGCGCCGCGAGGGCACCCGGCTCGCCGCGATCGGCCTGGCCTCGCCCGACCCCGCGGGCGCGGCCCGCCGTGCCGAGGCGCTGCTCGCCCCCGTCCTGCCGCGCCGCCGCGCCCCGGGGGACGCGCCGCTGGAGGCGGTCGCCGCGCCCGACGGCACGGAACTGTTCTTCTGCGCCGCGCCCGGCGCGGACGGCCCCGACTGGCGGGCCGACTTCACGGACACCGCGCCCGCCCCCGCGGACGAGTGCCGCGTCGACCACGTGGCGCTGACCCAGCCCTGGCACCACTTCGACGAGGCGGCCCTGTTCCACAGCGGTGTCCTCGGGCTCAGCCCCCGGCCGAGCGTGGACGTCGCCGACCCCTACGGGCTCCAGCGCAGCCGCGCGGTCACCGGCGGCGACGGCGGCGTACGCATCGTGCTGTCCGTCGGCCCGGCGCCCACCGACGACACCGTGCACGCCCAGCACCTCGCGCTCGCCACCGGCGACGTGGTCGCCGCGGCCCGCCGCTTCCGGGCGGCCGGCGGCACCCTGCTGCCGATCCCCGCGAACTACTACGACGACCTCGCGGCCCGCCACGAGTTCGCCGACGGCGAGCTGGACACGTACCGGGAACTCGGCATCCTCTACGACCGCGACGCGCACGGGGTCTTCCGGCACTGCTACACGCACACCGTCGGCCGGGTCTTCGTCGAACTCCTCCAGCGCGACGGCGGCTACCGCGGCTACGGCGCCCCCAACGCGCCCGTGCGGCTGGCCGCGCAGCACGCCGCCCGGGGGTTCACTGGCGGCTGACGGTCCGGGTGACGCCCGCGACGACGGTGGTGGCCAGAATCCAGCCGGTGACGGTCAGCACATAGGCCAGCCACTGGTACCCGTCGCGCGGCGCGAACGCCGTCTCCTGCCCGAAGGAGATGATCGGCAGCAGCAGGTCCAGGGTGTAGAACACCGGGTTGAACGGCGGGGCCTCGGACGGCTTCAGCGCCGCCGGGTGCTCCAGGCCGAACGCGACCGAGCCGATCGCCAGCAGCGACAGCAGCCACACCCCGGCGCGCAGCGGACGGAAGCCGTAGCCGACGGTGAGGTCCTGGACATGGCCCCACAGGCGGCCGTACCAGGGCAGGGTGCGGCGGTGCCGGCGCTGCTTGGCGAGCTGCACCAGCCGGGCCGCGTCGTCGTCGCCGGTCCGCCGGTACGCGGCCGTCAACTGCTCGTAGGCGTACGGGACATAGCCGTCGCCGTCGCGTTCCAGCATGGGCAGCCGGCGCTCGGCGGGCTCGTGCGGGGCGAGCGTCGTGTAGCTGAGGTCGCTCAGGTGGACCTGGTCGGGGACCATGCCGGGGTCCAGGGTGAGGAGGTCTATCTGGGAGCGGCGCAGGATGAGGGCGCCGTCCGGTCGGGGGCCGCCGCGCAGCCACAGTTCGCCGATGACGGCGCTGCTGGCGCGCAGCGCCGTGCCGCCGGGCTCGGCGAGGTCGGCGTGCAGCAGGTCGAGGGTGCCGGGGACCCGGACGCCGCGCAGGTCCACCCGCCCCCGGGCCCGCAGGCAGCGGGCCGCGATCCCCGAGCCGACGCTCAGGTACTGGGCGTCCAGCGCGGTCCCGCCGGGCGTCTCCAGCACGGCGTCGATCAGGTTGACCCGGCCGGCCACGGTCGCGCCGGTCAGCCGGGCCGGGCCCCGGACGCGCAGTCCCGGGGCCCACAGGTCGGCTCCGACGACGGCCTGGTTGAGCTGGAGCACCGGGTCGGTGGCGTCCTGCGGCGCGACGAACCGGGCGCTCTCCAGGTACACGCTCCCGGTGACCGCCGCCCCGCCCAGCCGTACCGTCCCCGCGAACCGGGCCCGGGTCAGCCGCAGCACGCCGTCCACCCGGACCGCGTGGGCGAGCAGTCCGGGCAGCACGGACTCGCTGAGGTTCACCTCCTGGGTCCGGCTCGCGTAGAGCCGGGGGACCTCCTCGAAGTGGCAGTTCTTCAGCCGCACCGGGACCTCGACGGCCGCGTACTGCAGGAGGAGGGCGCCGGTGATCCGGGCGCCCGCGAGGTCGAGGGAGGGTATCTCGCCGTTCTCCCGGGGTCCGTCGAGGAGCAGCGCCCGCAGGACGGAGGCCCGCACGGTCCGTTCCGGTCCCCAGGCCGGGCCGTCGGCGGGGTCCTCGTCGGGCGCGGTCCGGAAGTCCGTGAACCCGCCCCGGGGGAAGGCCCGCCACACGCGGGCCTCGGCCGGCGTCAGATCGTCGATCTCCATCGACGGGGACTCTGACGGGCCGGCCGGGAGCTGTCAACCAGCTCCCGGCCGGCGGGCGTCAGGGCCGGGTGTTCCACTCCGCGATCACGGGCCGGTCGTGTTCGGTGGAGAGCCGGCTCAGCGTCCCGGTCGCCAACTGGAACAGCCTGCCCTCGGCGGGCGGCAGGCCCAGCCGCCGGGCGGTGAGCACCCGCAGGAAGTGGGCGTGCGCCACCAGGACCACGTCGCCCCCGGCGAGGGCGGGCGCCACCCGGGCCAGGACCCGGTCGGCGCGGCGGCCGACCTGCTCGGGCGACTCGCCGTCCGTCTCGTCCCCGGGCGGGGCGCCGTCGGTCCACAGGTCCCAGCCGGGCCGGGTGCGGTGGATGTCGACGGTGGTGACGCCCTCGTAGCCGCCGTAGTCCCACTCGTGCAGGTCGGCGTCGGCCACGGCCCCGACCAGGCCCGCCAGGTCGGCGGTGCGCCGGGCGCGGCCGAGCGGGCTGGTGAGCACCCGCGCGAACGGCCGGCCCGACAGCAGCGGGGCCAGCGACTTGGCCTGCTCCTCACCGTGCGCGGTCAGGGGCAGGTCCGTGTGGCTGGTGTGCCGGCCGGAGCGGCTCCACTCCGTCTCGCCGTGCCGGACCAGCAGCAGATCTCCCACGGGTTACTTCTTCGCCGACTCGACGGCGTGGCCGCCGAACTGGTTGCGCAGCGCGGCGATCATCTTCATCTGCGGGGAGTCCTCCTGGCGGGAGGCGAACCGGGCGAAGAGGGAGGCGGTGATCGCGGGCAGCGGCACCGCGTTGTCGATGGCCGCCTCCACCGTCCACCGGCCCTCGCCGGAGTCCTCCGCGTAGCCGCGCAGCTTCTCCAGGTGGTGGTCCTCGTCCAAGGCGTTGACCGCGAGGTCGAGCAGCCAGGAGCGGATGACGGTGCCCTCCTGCCAGGAGCGGAAGACCTCGCGGACGTTGTCCACGGAGTCGACCTTCTCCAGCAGCTCCCAGCCCTCGGCGTACGCCTGCATCATGGCGTACTCGATGCCGTTGTGGACCATCTTGGCGAAGTGCCCGGCGCCGACCTTGCCGGCGTGCACGAAGCCGTAGGGGCCGTCGGGCTTGAGGGCGTCGAAGACCGGCTGGAGGCGGTCGACGTGCTCCTTGTCGCCGCCGACCATGAGGGCGTAGCCGTTCTTCAGGCCCCACACCCCGCCGGAGACACCGGCGTCGACGAAGCCGATGCCGCGCTTGCCGAGTTCCTCGGCGTGCTTCTCGTCGTCGGTCCAGCGGGAGTTGCCGCCGTCGATGACGATGTCCCGGGGCTTGAGCAGGGTGGCGAGCTGGTCGACGACGGCCTGGGTGGGACCGCCGGCCGGCACCATCACCCACACCGCCCGCGGCGCCTGGAGCTGGTCGACCAGGTCGACCAGGCTGCTGACGTCGGACAGCTCGGGGTTGGTGTCGTAGCCGATGACGGTGTGGCCGGCGTTGCGCAGGCGTTCGCGCATGTTGCCGCCCATCTTGCCGAGACCGATGAGACCGATCTGCATGTCAGTGCACTTCCTTCAGTTCGCGGTAGGCGGCCACCAGCGCGGCCGTGGACGGGTCGAGGCCGGGTACCTCGGCGCCCTCGGTGAGGGCGGGTTCGACGCGCTTGGCGAGGACCTTGCCGAGTTCGACGCCCCACTGGTCGAAGGAGTCGATGTTCCAGATCGCGCCCTGCACGAACACCTTGTGCTCGTAGAGCGCGATCAACTGGCCGAGGACCGAGGGGGTCAGCTCGGTGGCCAGGATCGTGGTGGTGGGGTGGCCGCCCTTGAACGTCTTGTGCGGCACCAGTTCCTCGGGCACGCCCTCGGCGCGGACCTCGTCGGGGGTCTTGCCGAAGGCCAGGGCCTGGGTCTGGGCGAAGAAGTTGGCCATCAGCAGGTCGTGCTGGGCCTTCAGCTCCTCGCTCAGCTCGGCGACGGGCCGGGCGAAGCCGATGAAGTCCGCCGGGATCAGCTTGGTGCCCTGGTGGATCAACTGGTAGTAGGCGTGCTGCCCGTTGGTCCCGGGCGTGCCCCACACCACCGGCCCGGTCTGCCACTTGACGGGCTTGCCGTCGCGCTGCACCGACTTGCCGTTGGACTCCATGTCGAGCTGCTGGAGGTAGGCGGTGAACTTCGACAGGTAGTGCGAGTACGGCAGTACCGCGTGCGACTGGGCGCCCAGGAAGTTGCCGTACCAGACGCCGAGCAGGCCGAGCAGCAGCGGGGCGTTGGACTCGGCGGGCGCGGTGCGGAAGTGCTCGTCGACGACGCGGAAGCCGTCGAGCATCTCCCGGAACCGGTCCGGGCCGATGGCGATCATCAGGGAGAGGCCGATCGCCGAGTCGTAGGAGTACCGGCCGCCGACCCAGTCCCAGAACTCGAACATGTTCTCGACGTCGATGCCGAACGCGGCGACCTTCTCCGCGTTGGTCGACAGGGCGACGAAGTGCTCGGCGACCGCCTTCTCGTCCCCGTCGAGGCCGGCCAGCAGCCAGGACCGGGCCGAGGTCGCGTTGGTGATGGTCTCGATGGTGGTGAACGTCTTCGACGCGATGATGAACAGCGTCTCGGCCGGGTCCAGGTCGCGGACCGCCTCGTGCAGGTCGGCGCCGTCCACGTTGGAGACGAAGCGGACGGTGAGGTCCCGGTCGGTGAAGGCGCGCAGCGCCTCGTAGGCCATCGCGGGGCCGAGGTCGGAGCCGCCGATGCCGATGTTGACGACGGTGCGGATGCGCTTGCCGGTGTGGCCCTTCCACTCGCCCGAGCGGACCCGGTCGGCGAACCCGGCCATCTTGCCGAGCACGGCGTGCACCTTCGGCACCACGTTCTCGCCGTCGACCTCGACCACCGCGTCGGCCGGGGCGCGCAGCGCGGTGTGCAGCACCGCCCGGTCCTCGGTGACATTGATCCGCTCACCGCGGAACATGGCGTCCCTGAGGCCGGACACGTCGGTGGCCTTCGCCAGCTCCTGGAGCAGGGCGAGGGTCTCGTCGGTGACCAGGTTCTTGGAGTAGTCGATCCGCAGGTCGCCGACGCGCACCACGTACCGCTCGGCGCGGGAGGGGTCGGCGGCGAACAGCTCACGCAGGTCCGGGCGGAGCAGCGCCTCGGCGCGGTGGTCCTCCAGGGCCGTCCACTCGGGACGGCGGGTGAGCTCGGGGGTGTCAGACATGAACGGGGGTCTCCTCGGTGGCCTCGCCCCGCAGGGCGATGGCGTACATCTCGTCCGCGTCGAGGCGCCGCAGCTCCTCGGCGATGAGTTCGGCGGTGGAACGCACCTTCAGGGCCAGGCTGCGCGAGGGCTGGCCGGGCAGCGACAGCGTCGCCAGCGGGCCCTCGGGCCGGTCGATGACGATCTCGCCGCCGGCCGTGCCGAGCCGCACCGCGGTGACGACCGGGCCGTCGCTGACCACCCGGTCGACGCCGACGCCGAGCCGGGCCTCCAGCCAGCGGGCCAGCAGCTCGGCGGCCGGGTTGTCGGCCTCGGCCTCCACGACCGCCGACGTCACCTCCGCGCGGGCCTGGTCCAGGGCGGCGGCCAGCATGGAGCGCCACAGCGTCAGCCGGGTCCACGCCAGGTCGGTGTCGCCGGGCGCGTAGCTGCGCTCCCGCTCGCGCAGGGTCTCCATCGGGTTCTCGACCGCGTACAGGTCGGTGATCCGGCGCTGGGCGAGCGCGCCGAGGGGGTCCTTGGCGGGGTTGTCGGGGGCGTCCACCGGCCACCACACGACGACCGGGGCGTCGGGCAGCAGCAGCGGCAGCACCACCGAGTCGGCGTGCTCGGCCACCTCGCCGTACATGCGCAGCACCACCGTCTCGCCGGTGCCGGCCTCGGAGCCGACCCGGACCTCGGCGTCGAGGTGGGAGTTGTGGCGCTCGCGCGGGTTGCGGGCGTGCCGCTTGATGACGACCAGGGTGCGCGAGGGGTGCTCGTGGGAGGCTTCCTCGGCCGCCTTGATCGAGTCGTAGGCGTTCTCCTCGTCCGTGACGATGACCATCGTCAGGACCATGCCCACGGCCGGCGTGCCGATGGCCCGGCGGCCCTGGACCAGTGCCTTGTTGACCTTGCTTGCCGTGGTGTCGGTCAGGTCGATCCTCATGGCCTGCGCCAGCTCCGTCCGTCTCGTGCGAGCATCTCGTCGGCTTCCTCGGGGCCCCAGCTTCCCGAGGGGTACTGCGCGGGCCTGCCGTGCGTGGCCCAGTACTCCTCGACCGGGTCGAGAATCCTCCAGGACTGTTCCACCTCCTGGTGGCGGGGGAACAGGTTGGCGTCCCCCAGCAGGACGTCCAGGATGAGGCGCTCGTACGCCTCCGGGCTGGACTCGGTGAAGGACTCGCCGTACGCGAAGTCCATCGACACGTCCCGGATCTCCATCGAGGTGCCGGGCACCTTGGAGCCGAACCGGACCGTCATGCCCTCGTCCGGCTGGACGCGGATGACGATGGCGTTCGCGCCCAGCTCCTCGGTGGCGGTGGTGTCGAAGGGGGAGTGCGGGGCGCGCTGGAAGACGACCGCGATCTCGGTGACCCGGCGGCCCAGCCGCTTGCCGGTGCGCAGGTAGAACGGGACGCCCGCCCAGCGGCGGTTGTCGATGCCGACCTTGATCGCCGCGTAGGTGTCGGTGCTGGAGGCCGGGTCGATGCCCTCCTCCTCCAGGTAGCCGCGCACCCGCTCGCCGCCCTGCCAGCCCGCCGCGTACTGTCCGCGCACGGTGTGCCGGCCCAGGTCGTCCGGCAGCTTGACCGCGCGGAACACCTTCAGCTTCTCGGTGAGCAGCGACTCCGCGTCGAAGGCGGCGGGCTCCTCCATCGCGGTGAGCGCGAGCAACTGCAGCAGGTGGTTCTGGATGACGTCGCGGGCGGCGCCGATGCCGTCGTAGTAGCCGGCCCGGCCGCCGATGCCGATGTCCTCGGCCATGGTGATCTGCACGTGGTCGACGTAGGACCGGTTCCAGATCGGCTCGTACATCTGGTTGGCGAAGCGCAGCGCCAGGATGTTCTGGACCGTCTCCTTGCCCAGGTAGTGGTCGATGCGGAACACCTGGTCCGGCTCGAACACGTCGTGCACCAGCGCGTTCAGCTCCTGGGCGCTCGCCAGGTCGTGCCCGAACGGCTTTTCGATGACGGCGCGGCGCCAGGAACCTTCGGGGGCGTCCGCGAGGCCGTGCTTCTTGAGCTGCTGGACCACCTTGGGGAAGAACTTCGGCGGCACCGAGAGGTAGAACGCGTAGTTGCCGCTGGTGCCCCGGGAGGCGTCGAGTTCCTCCACGGCCTTGCGCAACTGCTCGAAGGCGTTGTCGTCGTCGAAGTCGCCGGGGATGAAGCGCATGCCCTCGGAGAGCTGCTGCCAGACCTCCTCGCGGAACTCGGTGCGCGCGTGCTCCTTGACGGCCTGGTGGACGACCTCGGCGAAGTCCTGGTTCTCCCAGTCCCGGCGGGCGAAGCCCACCAGGGAGAAGCCCGGCGGCAGCAGGCCCCGGTTGGCCAGGTCGTACACGGCCGGCATCAGCTTCTTGCGGGACAGGTCGCCGGTGACGCCGAAGATGACCAGTCCGGACGGGCCCGCGATCCTGGGGAGCCGGCGGTCCTGCGCGTCGCGCAGCGGATTGCTCCAGTCGGACGCCGCGGCCGGCGCCTGCGGCCGGTCCCCGGACCCGCTCTCCGCCCCGGCCCGGGGCGCGCCGGCCTCCTCGGCCTCATCGGCGGCCTCGGCGGGCTCGGCGGCCTCGGCCCGAGGGGCTCCGGCGTCCACGACGCCCGCGGCCTCCTGGGCGTCCCGGATCTCCTTGGCCTCCTTCGTCGCCTTGTTCTCGCCCGCGTTCGGGTCGGGAAGCTCCTCGCTCATTCCCCGTCAACTCCCTTGCTCATCAGGGACTTCGTCACCGCGTCCAGCAGGTCCTGCCAGGCCGCCTCGAACTTGGCGACGCCCTCGCGCTCCAACTGCTCCACCACCTCGTCGTAGGAGATGCCCAGCTTCTCCACGGCCGCCAGGTCGGCCCGCGCCTGGGCGTAGCCGCCGGTGACCGTGTCGCCCTGGACGTCACCGTGATCGGCGGTGGCGTCCAGGGTGGCCTCCGGCATCGTGTTCACGGTGCCGGGAGCGACCAGCTCCTCCACGTACAGGGTGTCCCGGTATGCCGAATCCTTCACCCCGGTGGACGCCCACAGGGGGCGCTGCCGGTTGGCGCCGGTGCCCGCCAGGGCGGTGAACCTGCTGCCCGCGAAGACCTCCTCGTACGCCTCGTAGGCCAGCCTCGCGTTGGCCAGGGCCGCCCGGCCCTTGAGGGCGAGGGCCTCGTCGGTGCCCAGCAGCGTCAGCCGCTTGTCGATCTCGCTGTCGACGCGGGAGACGAAGAAGGAGGCGACCGAGTGCACGGCCGACAGGTCGTGTCCGGCGGCCCGTGCCTTCTCCAGACCGGCGAGGTAGGCGTCCATCACCTCGCGGTAGCGCTCCAGGGAGAAGATCAGGGTGACGTTGACGCTGATGCCGGCGCCGATCACCTCGGTGATCGCCGGGAGACCGGCCCTGGTCGCCGGGATCTTGATCATCACGTTGGGGCGGTCGACCAGCCAGGCCAACTGCCTGGCCTCGGCGATCGTGGCCGCCGTGTCGTGGGCGAGACGCGGGTCGACCTCGATGGAGACCCGGCCGTCCCGGCCGCCGGTGGCCTCGAACACCGGCGCGAGCACATCGGCGGCGGCTCGGACGTCGGCGGTGGTCATCATGCGCACCGCCTCGTCGACGGTGACCCCGCGCACGGCCAGGTCGGCGAGCTGCTCCTCGTAACCCGCTCCGGAGCCGATGGCGGCCTGGAAGATGGAGGGGTTGGTGGTGACGCCGACGACGTGCTTGGTCTCGATCAGCTCGGCCAGGTTGCCCGACTCGATCCGGCCGCGGGACAGGTCGTCCAGCCAGACGGAGACGCCCTCGCCGGCCAGGTGCCGGAGCGGCTCCGCGGTCGCGGTGGTTCGGTTCACAGTGATCATCATCTTCTTTCTGGCGTTGCGATCAACCGCGGGCGGCGGCGACGGATTCCCGGGCCGCGGCGGCGACGTTCTCGGCGGTGAAGCCGTACTCGGCGAAGAGGGTCCTGGCGTCGGCGGAGGCACCGAAGTGCTCCAGTGAGACGATGCGTCCCGCGTCGCCGACGAAGCGGTACCAGGTCAGGCCGATGCCGGCCTCGACGGCCACCCGGGCCCTGACGGACGGCGGCAGCACGCTGTCGCGGTACTCGCGAGGCTGCTGCTCGAACCACTCCACGGACGGCATCGACACCACCCGGGCGGCGGTGCCCTCGGCCTCCAGCAGCTCCCGCGCGGCGACGGCGAGCCGGACCTCGGAGCCGGTGGCGATCAGGATCACCTCCGGGGTGCCGCCGGCGGCGTCCTCCAGGACGTAGCCGCCCTTGGCCGCGTCCGGGTTCGGCGCGTACGTGGGCAGCCCCTGCCGGGAGAGGGCCAGGCCGTGCGGGGCGGGGTCGGTGGAGTGCCGGCGCAGGATCTCGGCCCAGGCGATCGCGGTCTCGTTGGCGTCGGCCGGACGGACCACGTTCAGACCGGGGATGGCGCGCAGCGCGGCCAGGTGCTCGACCGGCTGGTGGGTCGGGCCGTCCTCGCCCAGGCCGATGGAGTCGTGCGTCCACACGTACGTCACCGGCAACTGCATCAGCGCCGACATGCGCACGGCGTTGCGCATGTAGTCGGAGAAGACCAGGAAGGTGCCGCCGTAGATCCGGGTGTTGCCGTGCAGCGCGACGCCGTTCATCTCGGCGGCCATCGAGAACTCGCGGATGCCGAAGTGCACGGTACGGCCGTACGGGTCGGCCTCGGGCAGCGGGTTGCCCGCGGGCAGGAACGACGAGGTCTTGTCGATCGTCGTGTTGTTCGACCCGGCCAGGTCGGCCGAGCCGCCCCACAGCTCGGGCAGCACCGGGCCGAGCGCCTGGAGCACCTTGCCGGACGCGGCCCGGGTGGCGACCGCCTTGCCCGGCTCGAACACCGGCAGGGCGTCCTCCCAGCCCTCGGGGAGCCGGCCGGCCACCACGCGGTCGAACAGCTCGGCGCGCTCGGGCCGGGCCCCGCGCCACTTGTCCAGGCGCTTGTCCCAGTCGGCGTGCGCCTCGGCACCCCGGTCCAGGGCCGTGCGGGTGTGGGCGAGGACCTCGTCGGCGACCTCGAAGGACTTCTCCGGGTCGAAGCCGAGGACCCGCTTGGTGGCGGCCACCTCGTCCGCGCCGAGCGCGGAGCCGTGGGCCGCCTCGGTGTTCTGCGCGTTCGGGGCGGGCCAGGCGATGATCGTGCGCATCGCGATGATCGAGGGGCGCGAGGTCTCGGCCCTGGCCGCCGTCAGCGCCGCGTACAGGGCGTGCACGTCGACGTCGCCGTTCTCGGCGGGCTCGACGCGCTGCACGTGCCAGCCGTACGCCTCGTACCGCTTGAGCACGTCCTCGGAGAAGGCGGTGGCGGTGTCGCCCTCGATGGAGATGTGGTTGTCGTCGTAGAGGAAGACCAGGTTGCCCAGCTTCTGGTGCCCGGCGAGCGAGGACGCCTCGGCGGAGACGCCCTCCTGGAGGTCGCCGTCGGAGACGATCGCCCAGATGGTGTGGTCGAACGGCGACTCGCCCTCGGGGGCCTCCGGGTCGAACAGGCCGCGCTCGTAGCGGGCGGCCATCGCCATGCCCACCGCGTTGGCCACGCCCTGGCCGAGCGGCCCGGTGGTCGTCTCGACGCCCGCGGTGTGCCCGTACTCGGGGTGGCCGGGGGTCTTGGAACCGTGGGTGCGGAACGCCTTGAGGTCGTCCAGCTCCAGCTCGTACCCGGCGAGGTAGAGCTGCGTGTAGAGGGTGAGCGAGGTGTGTCCCGGGGAGAGGACGAAGCGGTCACGGCCGGTCCACTCCGGGTCCGCCGGGTCGTGACGCATCACCTTCTGAAAGATCGTGTACGCGGCCGGTGCCAGCGCCATGGCCGTGCCCGGGTGGCCGTTGCCGACCTTCTGGACGGCATCGGCCGCGAGAACACGGGCGGTGTCGACGGCACGCCGGTCGAGTTCGGTCCATTCGAAGCGGTCCGCGGTATGCGTGCTCATCTTCAAGAAATCCTCGATAGGAGCGTAGTGGCTGCTCTGACGTGTTCGAACTTAAAAGTCTGACTTTTGAGAATGAAGGTCATCGTGTGCCAGCCTGTGGTGAAACTGGGACACACCTCGGGTGCGGCGCACCCGAACGGGACGGTACGAGAAGGACATGGCGGACGAACAGCACCAAGACGGCGCCGACGGTGACGGGATCAGAACGTTCCCCTTCCCGGTCGAGCTGAGCGTCCTCGGCGTCGGCATGCAGGTCGGCCCCATGGGCACCGGACGCACCTGGCACTCCAGTGCCCCGCTGCACCGGGTGCACCGCATCGACTTCCACGTCGTCATGCTCCTGACGGACGGTCCGGTCCGTCACATGATCGACTTCGCCGAGTACGAGGCGGCCGCGGGCGACCTGCTGTGGGTCCGCCCGGGGCAGGTCCACCGCTTCTCACCCGAGCACGAGTACCGCGGAACGGCGCTGACCATGCAGCCCGGCTTCCTGCCCCGCGCCACCGTGGAGGCCACCGGCCTCTACCGCTACGACCTGCCCCCGCTGCTCCGCCCCGACCCGGCGCGGCTCGGCGGTCTGACCGCGTCCCTGGAGCAGTTGCGCCGCGAGTACGAGGACGCCACCACCCTCCCGCCGAGCCTGCACACCGCGGTGCTGCGGCACTCGCTGACCGCGTTCCTGCTCCGCCTCGCGCACCTCGCGGCGAGTTCGGCGGAGGCGGCCCGGCGGGCGGCCGGGCCGGGCGACACCACGTTCACCCTCTTCCGGGACGCCGTGGAGCGCGGCTTCGCCACCAACCACAGCGTCAGCGCCTACGCCGACGCGCTCGGTTACTCCCGCCGCACCCTGGTCCGCGCGGTGCGCGCCGCGACCGGCGAGACCCCCAAGGCGTTCATCGACAAGCGCGTGGTCCTGGAGGCCAAACGGCTGCTCGCGCACACCGACCTGCCGATCGGCCGGGTCGGCGCGGCGGTCGGCTTCCCCGACGCGGCGAACTTCTCCAAGTTCTTCCACCAGCACACCGACCAGACCCCGGCGGCGTTCCGCGCGGAACTGAGCTGAGTACGGCGAAGGGGGCCGCGCGACCCGCGCGGCCCCCTCCTCCGTACGGAGATCAGCGCCCGAAGGTGAACCAGTTGACGTTGACGAAGTCGGCCGGCTGGCCGCTGGTGAACGTCAGATACACATCGTGGGTGCCGGTCACCCCGGAGATGTTCGCCGGGATCGTCCGCCACGACTGCCAGCCCCCGGTGTTGCCCACCGCGAAGCTCCCGACGGGTAGGTTGCCACGGCTGTCCAGCCGCACCTCCACCAGCCCGCTGACGCCGCTCGCCGCGCCGCTCGCCACCCGGGCGCTGAACTGCCGGGCCGCGCCGGACCCGAAGTCGACGCCCTTGTACTGCACCCAGTCGCCGTTGGCCAGGGCGCCCAGGTTCCGGCCGCCGCCGGAGTCGGTGGTGGCCTCGGTCATCACGCCGGACTGGGCGTCGTAGGACTCGGCCTGGATGGTGCCGTAGGCGTCGCGGTTGCCGGGCTGGTTGCCGCCGCCGCCGGCCGTCGCGACCTGCACGTAGTCGACGACCATCGGGTGGCCGGGCACGGTACCGCTGTCCGGGCCGCCGCCGAAAGCACCGGGGAAGCCGCCGCCCATCGCCACGTTGAGGATGATGAAGAACCCGTGGTCGGTCGCGTTGGACCAGGTGGCGGCGTCCATCTGGTCGGCGCGCACGGTGTGGTAGTTGACGCCGTCGACGTAGAAGCGGATCTGCTCGGGGCTGGTGGAGCGGTCCCACTCCATGCGGTAGGTGTGGAACCCGGACTGGCAGGTGGAGCCCGGACAGGCGGTCGAACCGCCGATGCCGGTCGTCTCGTTGCACGGGCCGCCCGGGTTGGTGCCGCAGTGCATGGTGGCCCACACGGTGTTCAGTCCCTGGACGTTCTCCATGATGTCCAGCTCGCCCACGCCCGGCCAGTTCCAGTAGTTGCCCCGGAACGGCGCCCCGAGCATCCAGAACGCGGGCCAGTAGCCCTTGGCGGCGGCGCCGGTCACGTCGGGCATCTGGATGCGGGCCTCGACGCCGAGCTTGCCGCCGGCCGGGGGCTGGAAGTCGGTGCGGTTGGTCTCGATCCGGCCCGAGGTCCAGTTGCCGGACGCGTCGCGCCGCGGGGTGATGCGCAGGTTGCCGTTGCCGTCCAGGGCGACGTTGTTCGTGCTGGACGTCATCGTCTCGACCTCGCCGGTGCCCCAGTTGGCGGCGCCGCCGGGGTACGAGGTCCCGGTCGCGTACTGCCAGTTGGCGGTGTTGACTCCGGAGCCGGCCGAGCCGTCGAAGTCGTCGAGGAAGACGCGTGTCCACCCGCTCGGGGGAGTGGGGGCGGAGGCGGTCGCGGTGGGGGCGGCGACCGTGCCGGCGGCCAGCGCGAGGCCGAGCGCGCCGACGGCGGCGGCCAGCGCCCGGCGCAGCGGACGCCGTCTCGGGGAAGTGCCGGAGGGTTCTCTCATGTGGGGGTGCCTCTCGGTACGAAGGGGAGGTGACCACACTCTGAGAGCGCTCTCAGAGTGCGGCCAATGTGCTCTCCGGGCCCCGCTCCGTCAAGAGGTGAAACCGAGAAAAGCCGCCCGTCGTACGGGAGTTCACGCGGTGAAGCCGCCGCGCCCCCCGGGCGTCACAGCGCGCTGCCGGCCTGCCACTTCTTCCAGGACAGGTTCCAGCCGTTGAGGCCGTTGGCAGGGTCGACGGTCCTCTCGCCCGAGTTCTTCACGATCACCACGTCACCGAGCAGCGAACCGTCGTAGAACGCGTACCCGGCCGTCGTCTGGTCCTCGCCGCCCTGCGCGTCGCGCAGGCCGACGCAGCCGTGCGTGGTGTTGTCGTGCCCGAACACCGAGGCGGCGGTCCAGTAGTTGCCGTGCAGGAAGGTGCCGGAGGTGGTCAGGCGCTGGGCGTGCGGCACGTCCGGGATGTCGTACTCGTGGCCCAGGCCGACCGTGGAGGACTCCATGCGGGTCTCCTTCAGCCGCTCGCTGATCACCATGATCCCGGACCAGGTGGTGTGGTCGGCGTCGCCGCCGGTGACCGGGTAGGCGGCGGACTTCCGGCCGTCCCGGACGACGGTCATCCGCCCGGCCGCCAGGTCGACGGTGCTGATCTGCGACCGGCCGATCCGGAAGGCGAGGCTGTGGGAGCGGGCGCCGTAGAGGCCCTCGCCGGCGCGCACACCGGCGAGGTCCAGGGAGACGGCGACCGTCGTGCCGGGGGCCCAGTACTTCTTCGGGCGGAAGTCGAGCCGGGTGTCGCCGAACCAGTGGCCGGTGACCTCCACCTCCGGGTCGGCGGTCACCGTGATCGCCCGCTCGACCGCCGCCTTGCGGGTCACCGCGTGCGAGAAGGTGACCGACACCGGCATCCCGACGCCGTAGGTGCCGCCGTCCCCGGGTGTGACGGACGCCACCAGGGTCTTGGCGGCCGGGTCCGCCGTGCCCTCGGCGGCCCGTGCCGTGCCGCCGCCCAGACCGGCCAGGGCCACGGCGGCGGGCACGGCGCCCAGGGCGCCCAGGACTCCCCGCCGGGACCACCGCCCCCGTGCGGAGTCCTGCTGGTCGGATATGCGGGGGGTGCTCACGGCGCGGGCCTTTCCGGGGATTGGTCGGGGTGCGTGCAGTCTGCACCATATATCTGGGTCCGGGCTGTGTGGCCGGGTTCGCGCCGGGCCGGGGCTGTGAGAAATGTGGCAGCGGGGGCGCCGGGGAGGCGCTGGAGGAGGGGGCGTTCCAGTGGCGTACCGGCTGGGGCGCGGGCGGCGGGGCTGCTCCCGGGTGCCCGGGGTCACGTACTCCTGCGGGGTCACGTATCCCTGCGGGGTCACGTATCCCTGCGGGGTCACCTACTCCTGCGGAGTCCCGTACCCGTGAGGAGCCCCGTACCCCCGCCTGACCCCGGCCCTCCGGGCCCGTCCGGCTGCCAGCCCAGGGCGCGGGAGATGCCGCGGGCCGCCAGGCGTACCGCCGGTCCCAGGACCGGCACCCGGGCGGCGTCGTGCGGGACGACGACCGAGACCGCCGCCGCCACCGTGCCGTCCGCCGCGCGCACCGGTGCCGCCACCGACAGCGCGTCGTCCGTGACCTGCCGGTCGCTCACCGCCGTACCGGTGCGCCGCACCTCGGCCAGCACCCGGCGCAGGTGCATCGGATCGGTGAGCGTGTACGGCGTGAACGCGGCGAGCGGACCCGCGCAGTACGCCTCCCGCAGCTCGGGCCCGCAGTGCGCGAGCAGCGCGAGGCCGACCCCGGTGGCGTGCAGCGGCCAGCGGGCCCCGACCCGGATGTGCACGCCGACCGCCGACCGTCCCGACAGCCACTCGACGTACACCACCTCGCTGCCGTCCCGCACCGCCAACTGCACGTTCTCGTGTGTCGCCTCGTACAGGTCCTCCAGGTACGGCAGGGCGACCTGCCGCAGCGCCAGTCCGCGCGGGGCGAGCGCGGCGAGTTCCCACAGCCGCAGCCCCACGTGGTAGACGCCCGCCGCGTCCCGCTCCAGCGCGCCCCACGCGGTGAGCGCGCCGACCAGCCGGTGCGCGGTGGTCAGGCTCAGACCGGCCCGGCGGCTGATGTCGGTCAGGCACAGCGCGGGATGCTCGTGATCGAAGGCGGCGAGCACCGCCAGCAGGCGGTCGGGCGCGGAACGGGCGGTCATGCGGGGTCTTCCGGGTCGGCGGTCCGGTCGGGGGAAGGGTAGGCCGCCGGGCGCGGGCGGCGGGAGGGGTCGTACCGGATCGATTCCCGCAGGTCCGTCCGCACGCGGGCGCCCCGGCGTGTCATCATCGGCGGCGAAGAGGACGGCGCCGGCGCCACCGGCGGCCGGACGCGCGGGGCGGAGAGGGCGGCCCGCCGGCACGGACGGACGTGCGGTGGACCGGACGGCGAGGAGAAGGCGGCCCACCAGGGCGGACGGACGGGCGTGCGGTGGACCGGGCAGTGACGGAGAAGGCGGCCCATCGGCGCGGACGGACGGATGTGCGGTGGACCGGGCAGTGACGGAGAAGGCGGCCCACCGGCGCGGACGGACGTACGTACGTACGTGTGGTGGGCCGGTCGAGGGTGGAAAGGTGCGGGCGTGAGGCTGACGATTCTGGGCGGCGGCGGATTCCGGGTGCCGCTGGTGTACGGGGCCCTGCTCGGGGACCGCGCCGAGGGCCGGGTCACCGACGTCGTGCTGCACGACCTCGACCCGGCCCGGCTCACCGCGGTCACCCGCGTTCTGGCCGAACAGGCCGCCGGGGTGCCCGACGCGCCCCGGGTGACCGCCACGACCGACCTGGACGAGGCGCTCACCGGCGCCGACTTCGTGTTCTCCGCGATCCGCGTCGGCGGCCTCGCCGGACGCGCCGAGGACGAACGGGTCGCGCTCGCCGAGGGCGTCCTCGGCCAGGAGACGGTCGGTGCCGGCGGCATCGCCTACGGCCTGCGGACCGTGCCCGTCGCCACCGACATCGCCCGCCGTGTCGCCCGGCTCGCCCCCGACGCCTGGGTCATCAACTTCACCAACCCCGCCGGACTGGTCACCGAGGCCATGTCCCGCCACCTCGGCGACCGCGTCATCGGCATCTGCGACACGCCCGTCGGCCTCGGCCGCCGGATCGCCCGCGTCCTCGGCGTCCGCCCCGACCGGGCCTGGGTCGACTACGTCGGCCTCAACCACCTCGGCTGGGTCCGCGGCCTGCGCGTCGACGGCCGCGACCACCTTCCGCGCCTGCTCGCCGACCCGCAACTGCTCGGCTCGTTCGAGGAGGGCCGCCTCTTCGGCCCCGACTGGCTCCGCGCCCTCGGCGCGATCCCCAACGAGTACCTGCACTACTACTACTTCAACCGCGAGACCGTACACGCCTACCAGCGGGCCGAGCGCACCCGCGGCGCCTTCCTCCGCGACCAGCAGGCCGGCTTCTACACGGCGGCGGGCGACCCGGACACCTCCGCCCTCGCCCTGTGGGAACGCACCCGCCACGAACGCGAGGCCACCTACATGTCCGAGAACCGGGAGGCGGCGGGCGCGGGCGAACGCGACGACGACGACCTCTCCGGCGGCTACGAGAAGGTCGCCCTCGCCCTGATGCGGGCCATCGCCCGCAATGAGCGCACCACCCTGATCCTCAACGTCCGCAACCGCCACACCCTCTCCGTCCTCGACGCCGACGCCGTGATCGAGGTGCCCTGCCTGGTCGACGCCGACGGCGCCCACCCGGCCGCCGCGGACCCGCTGCCCGGACACGCCGCCGGCCTGGTCTGCGCGGTCAAGGCCGTCGAACGCGAGGTCCTCGCGGCGGCCGACACCGGCTCCCGGGAGAGGGCCGTCGCCGCGTTCGCCCTGCACCCCCTCGTCGACTCGGTCACCGTGGCCCGCCGGCTCCTCGACGGCTACACCGCGGCCCACCCGGGCCTGGCCTACCTCCGGTAGTCCCCGCCCGGCCCCGTCCCCTGAACATTTCATTCCCATGAAGAATTAAGGAACGGGCAAAGCCGCTGTTCACCGCCGGGACGCGGGACGCGGTGACGTCCGCGCGCCATCTGCCGGACACCTCCCGTTCGCCCGCCGCGCCTGGGATGCGGCCACCGCACGGCGAGAGAGAGGTGGCACGGTGCGAGACGCGCGCATGTCCGCGATCGGCAAGGGACTCAAGCGCCGGGGAAGGCTGCTGGCCCAGGCCGTCAGCCCGCCCCGCCGCGACCTGGACGCACTGCCCGGCCCCCGGCCGGCCGCCGAGGGGTACGCCGCCCCGCCCGCGCCCCGCCTGGTGGAGTCCCCGGTGTTCGTGCTGTCCTCCGTGCGCTCCGGCTCCACGCTGCTGCGGGTGCTGCTCAACAGCCACAGCCGCATCCGCGCCCCGCACGAGATGCACCTGCGCACCCTGCACGTCCACTTCGCCCGGCCCTTCACCGCGGACGCCATGCGCGCCCTGCGGCTCGACCGGGAGGAACTGGAGCACATCCTGTGGGACAGGGTGCTGCACCTGGAACTCACCCGCAGCGGCAAGGACCTCATAGTCGACAAGACACCGCCGAACACCCTGATATGGCCCCGGCTGCGCCGATGCTGGCCGCGCTCCCGGCGGATCGTGCTGCTCCGCCACCCGGGCGCGGTCGTCGCCTCCCTCACCGCCCGCCGCACCGACCCCGACCCGGCGGCCATCCGCGCCGAGGTCCTCGGCTACGCGGAGAAACTGGAGGAGGCCCGGCACGACCCCGACGCCCACGTGGTCACCTACGAGGACCTCACCACCGCGCCCGAGCCCGTCACCCGGGGCGTCTGCGACTACCTGGGCGTGCCCTGGGAGGCCGGGATGCTGGACTACGGCGGCAAGGACCACGGCACGTTCCGCCCCCAGCTCGGCGACTGGTCCGGCACCCTCAAGTCCGGCCGCATCCGCACCGCCCGCCCACCCGCCCCCGGCACCGACCTCCCACCCCGCCTGCGCGAACTGGCCCGCGCCTGGGGGTATCCGGCCTAGACGACCCCGCAGTTGCTCGGCGGACTCCTGGAGGAGAGCGCGAAGCTCCCCGGTTCCCACCAGCCGGTGCTGGTGACCGGCGGCGCCGACAGCCTGCCCGTGCGGACCGTCCACCGCTTCCGGGCGTGCCGGCCGGCCGCGCGGTGGCCGGAGCGTCGATCCCGGTCCGCCACCGGCACGGCCGCCGGCTGCTCCTGGCGGGGCCCTACCCGGGCAGCGCCTGCGGGGCCGCCGGGTCGGTGACGGCCGGGGCCAGGAACTGCCCGGCCGGGCGGGACGGGGCCGGTACGGCCGCCGGCGCGGGCGGTGCCGGGTCCGTCCACGGGCGGACCGGGGAGGCCGGCCGCAGCGGGCGCGGTCCGGAGACCACCGCGTAGTCCGGGCCCAGGAACGGCGGCACGATCTCCCCCGGGTCGTCCCCCAGCGCCAGCCTCACCGCCGCCCACGGGGCGTTGATCCCGCACAGCGACAGTTGGTGCAGCCCGCCCGCCGGACGGGTGTTGACGTCCATCAGTACCGGCCGGTCCCCGTGCATCCGGAACTGGATGTTGGACAGGTGGTGCAGCCCGAAGCCCTCCGCCAGGCGCCGGGCCGGCCCGAGCCACCGCTCGTCCAGGGTGAAGCCCCGGCGGCGGCCGTTCTTGGTCCGGCCCACCGCCAGCCGCACCCGGTTGTCGGTACCGGTGAGGCAGTCCACCGACACCTCCGGCTCCGCCAGACGCGGCATCACCAGCCAGTCGACCGGCTCCTGGGCCGCCCGCACCGCCGCCACCGCCAGGTCCAGCGGCACCTGCGGCGAGGGGAACCCGGTCAGGTGCGCCAGCGAGAACGGCGACCGGGTGACCTCCCGGAACCCGACCCCGCCCGCACCGGACGCCGGCTTGAAGCACGCCCGGTGCCCGGCCCCCTCCAACTCCTCAACGGCGGCCACCAGTTCGTCGGCGGTCCGGACCCGCCACCACGGCGGTACGGGCACGCCGACCGCCTGCGCCGCCTCGTAGCCGATCACCTTGTCCCGGAACACGGCCACCGCCTCCGGCGGGGGCCCGAGCAGCGCCGTGCCGGCCGCCTCGAACTCGGCGCGGTGCGCCACGATCGCCGCCTGGTGCGACCGGGGCACGAACACGTCGATGCCCCGGCGCCGGCACTGGTCCAGCGCGTACTCGACGTACGCCGCCGGGGACAGGTCCTCCGGCTCCAGCTCGGCGGTGTCGGCGGCGGCCAGCACGGGGGAGTCGGGGTCGCCGTGGGTGGCGTGGATCTCGACGGCCCGGTCGCTCGGATTCCTCCGGAGCTGGTCCATGAAGAACACGTTCTCCGCGTACGTGCGGTTGAGCCAGACGCGTACGCGAGAGACCATGCGGGCCGCCTTTCACGGGTCGCGGGCAGGGCTGAGCAGGCCGTGCCCGGCCAGGGGGGATGGAGGGACACCGCACCGCTGCGCGTGTGGGAGAAGCCCGAGGCGGGGTGTCGGGGCGATCATAGGGGGTCCGGGACGGCCCCGTGCAACGCGCGTGTTACGGATCGCGGCCCCCTCCGCCCGCGCGGGTCCCGGCGGTCTTGTCGCCCGGCCCCGCTCTGTGATCTCGTGGGGGCGTCACGAGGCGGGGACAGGGAGGGCGAGCCCGGTGATCGAGGAACTGCTGCCGGACACGGTCGCCGCCGTCGCGGCCCACGGCCACGACACCGCGGGACACCCCCCGCTGTACCCGGAGGAGGAGGCGCTGATCGTCCGCGCGGTCGCCAAGCGCCGCCGGGAGTTCACCGCGGTCCGCTCCTGCGCCCGCCGGGCCATGGAGAAGCTGGGCGTGCCGCCGCAGCCGGTGCTGCCCGGCGAACGCGGGGCGCCGCGCTGGCCGGCCGGCCTGGTCGGCAGCATGACCCACTGCGAGGGCTACTGCGCCGCCGCCCTGGCCCACGCCACCGACCTGGCCTCGATCGGCATCGACGCCGAGCAGGACGCGCCGCTGCCGGAGGGCGTGCTGGACGCAGTGGCGCTGCCCGCCGAGGCCGAGCGGCTGCGGAAGCTGGCGGCGGACGGGGCGCGGGTGCACGCCGACCGGCTGCTGTTCAGCGCCAAGGAGTCGGTCTACAAGGCGTGGTTCCCGCTCACCCGGCGGTGGCTGGACTTCAGCGAGGCCGACATCGAGTTCACCGTCCATCCCGGCGCACCCGGCAGCGGCACCTTCCGCGCCGCCCTGCTGGTGCCGGGGCCGCGGGTGGGCGACCGTACCCTGACCCACTTCGACGGCCGGTGGACCGCCCGCGGCGGCCTGCTGACGACGGCGGTCACGATCCCGCCCGGCTGATCCGCCGGTCCGCTCAGGGCTCCGGGCACCAGTTCGCCAGCAGCCGGAAGAACTCCTCCTCGTTGCCCCGCAGTCCCGCCGCGGCCAGCGCCCGCTCGGCCTCGGCGAGGACGGACGGCGGGACCAGGGGCGGGCGCGGGGCCGTCGGCGGCCCGCCCGCCGTGTCGAAGGCGGCGCGCACGGTGTGCAGCAGCCGCAGATACGCCTGGACGGCGGTGCGTTCACGGTCGGTCGGCACGGCGGTGGTCATCGGTCGGCTCTCCCCGTCTCCACATGGGCGAAGGACACCGCCCCGCACGGCGGCGCCACCCCTCCAGCTTGCCGCCCACCACTGACAATCGCGCCGAGCCGCGCACGCCACGCCCCGCGCGCCGCCGGGCCGGGCTCAGCCCAGATACCCCAGCGACGCCTCGATCCGCCCCGCCAGATGGTCCCGCTGCACCGGCCCGCGCAGCGCCGAACCGGCCAGCAGCGTCCGGCACTTGCTGGCCAGCAGCAGGCCGAAGCTCTCGGCCTGCTGTTCGTCGGTCTCGTCGAACCGGGACCGCGCCGCGACCGCCCGGACGGTGGCCCGCAGGGCGTCCTCGTCGGCGTCCCCGCCCAGCAGCCGGGCGGCGGTCGCGGCACCGTCGCCGCGGTGGCCGCGGTGCCCGGCCCACAGATGCCACAGCTCGTGTCCGAGGATGACCAACTGGTGGTCGGGGGCGGTGCGTTCCTCGACCACCACGAGGTCCCGGTCGGTCAGGTCCAGCCAGAGTCCGCTGGCGGTGCCGGGCGGGAAGACGGCGGTACGGAACAGCAGCGGACGGCCGCGGCGCCGGCTCATCGCCGCGCAGAGCGCGGCGTACAGATCGGCGGGCGGTGCCGGGACCGGGAGCGTCAGTTCAGCGACCAGTTCGCCGCAGAGGCGGCGCATGTCCCTACCGATGCCCAACATCTCTCCCCAGGCTCACGACTCGGGCCGCTTGACGCTCTCCAGGAGCATGTCCAGCCACTCGGCGACCTTGTCGCGGTGCTGGTCGGTGGGCAACTGGGCGGCCCGCCAGGCGATCCCGCGGACGCCGTGGTCCTGCAGCAGCTTCTCCAGCGGGTCCTCGGCGGTCCCGGCCGCCGCCCGCTCGCGGTCGGCGAGCTTCTGGAGCAGTTCCTGCTCGGTGTGGAGCAGGGCGCCGGCCAGCGCCTCCGGGTCCTCGGCGGTGAGGAACCCGGCGTGCACCCGGAAGAAGCGCTGGATGGCGTCGCAGTGCTCCATGGTGGGGCGCCGGTCGCCGTTGATGAGCGCGCCCGCCTGCTGCCGGGACATCCCGGCGCCGTCGGCGATCTCCTGCTGGGTGTAGCGGCGGCCGTTGGGCTTCAGCCGGGTGCGGCGCAGCAGGTCCAGGCGCTGCACGAACCGGGTCTGGACGTCGGGCTCACCGGCCGGCCGGCCGTTCAGCAGGGCCTTGACGACGGTCTCGGGGACGCCGGAGGCGGCGGAGAGCCGGGCGGTGTCGAACACCTCGGAGTGCGGCACGCCGAGCCGGTCGGCGAGCGCGGAGACACGGGAGACCGCGGACGACAGCGCGGCCGTCGGCGTGGTGCCCGGACCCTCGAAGCCAGCCGTCACCGACAGATCTCCTACGTCTCTCACAGGACTCACAGGCTTCTCACAAGCGAAGCGGTTGCCGTGAACTTCCCGGAGAGTAGCCCGACTGCCGAACCCGCATCCAGGTCTCGCCACAACTGTGGCCAATTCCAGCCGTCAACCGGCATGAAATGCCACGATAGTTGACATGGCTTGCGGCGGGGCAGCAGGATCGGGGCGCCGCGTGAAGGCCGCATAGGCAAGAGGGGTGACCTCCCGATGGCATTTCAGGCAGGAGGGCAGCGGTCGGCACCGCGGCCCTCGCCCGCGACCCCCGAGGCTCGGGCGTATCTGCAGGACTACGCCACTTACCTGGACGCCGTCCCCCATCCCTCGTTCGTCGTCGACCACCGCTGGGACGTGGTCCTGGCCAACGGTGCCTTCCGGACACTTTTCCGGGGGGTCGGACCGCATCCGACGGCCATGCCGGGCGACAACTTCCTGCGCTTCGTGCTCTTCCACCCGGACGCCGGCACCGTCCTCGGGGAACACGAGTCGAGCTGGTGCCTGCCGATGCTGGCGCACTTCGCGGCCACGCTGGAGGCGCACGGCCACGACCCCGGGCTCCAGGCGATCCGCCGGGACATCGCCCAGGACCCGATCATGGAGGCCGCCTACCGGCAGGGGCTGCCGCACTGGGTCCGCGCGGTCGGCGAGACGGCCGTCGAGCACGACGGCGCGGTCCGGCCGCTGCACCACCCGGACGCCCGCCCCGGCGTGACCGAGTGCCGGGTCGTCGTGGAGAGCCCCCGGTCGCTCGCGCGGCTCGGCTACACCCGGCAGACACTGGTGGCGCGCGAGTCCCGCCGCGCCCCGGACCGCGAGCGCCGGCCCCGGCGCGGCACCGCCCATCTGCGCGTGGTCCCACCCGCCGACTGACCGCGCCGGACCGCGCGGCGGCTCGCGCCGGACCGCGCGCCTGACCGTCACCGGCCGCTCGGCTGACCGCGGCCGGCCGAGCGGCTGACCGTGCGACGGACCGCGGCTGACCGTGCGACGGACCGCGGCTGACCGCGCGACGGACCGCGGCTGACCGCGCGAAGGACCGCCGCTGACCGCGGCGAAGGACCGCGGCTGACCGCGCGAAGGACCGCCGCTGACCGCGGCGAAGGACCGCGGCTAATCGCGCGAAGGGCGGCGGCTGGTCGCGGGAAGGACTGCGGCTGACCGTGCGACGGACCGCGGCTGACCGCGCAAAGGGCCACGGCTGACCGTGTGGCTGACCGCGGCCGACCGCCTCTGCCCCCGCACCCGTTACGCAAACAGCTTGCATTTCTTGCGCTAGTCTTGCGGGCATGACGCGACGACTTGCTGAGGTGGCGAAGAAGGTCGGGGTCAGCGAGGCCACGGTCAGCCGGGTGCTCAACAACAAGCCCGGGGTCTCCGAGGCCACCCGGCAGGCGGTGCTCTCCGCCCTGGACGTCCTCGGCTACGAGCGGCCGACCCAGTTGCGCGGTGAGCGCGCCCGGCTGGTCGGTCTGGTCCTGCCCGAGCTGCAGAACCCCATCTTCCCGGCGTTCGCCGAGGTCATCGGCGGGGCGCTGGCCCAGTTGGGCCTCACCCCGGTGCTGTGCACCCAGACCAAGGGCGGCGTCTCCGAGGCCGACTACGTGGACCTGCTGCTCCAGCAGCAGGTCTCCGGCGTGGTCTTCGCCGGCGGACTGTACGCCCAGGCCGACGCGCCGCACGGCCACTACGAGCGGCTCGCCGAACGCAAGATCCCGGTGGTGCTGGTCAACGCGGCCATAGAGCACCTCGGCTTCCCCGGAGTCTCCTGCGACGACGCCGTCGCCGTCGAGCAGGCGTGGCGGCACCTCGCCTCCCTCGGCCACGAGCGGATCGGGCTGGTGCTCGGCCCCGGCGACCACCAGCCCTCCCGGCGCAAGCTGGCCGCGGCCCGCGCGCTCGGCGAACTGCCCGACGAGCACGTGGCCCGCGCCATGTTCTCCATCGAGGGCGGCCACGCGGCGGCCTCCCGGCTGATCGACCGGGGCGTCACCGGCTTCATCTGCGCCAGCGACCCCCTCGCCCTCGGTGTCGTCCGGGCCGCCCGGCGCAAGGGGCTCGACGTGCCCGCGCGGATCTCGGTCGTCGGCTACGACGACTCCGCGCTGATGAACTGCACCGAGCCGCCGCTGACCACCGTCCGCCAGCCCATCGAGGCCATGGGCCGGGCGGTGGTGGAACTGCTGAACACGCAGATCAGCGGCGGTTCCGTGGCCGCCGAGGAGCTGCTGTTCGAGCCCGAGCTGGTGGTGCGCGGCTCCACCGCGCAAGCCCCCCGGCACTGAGGCGTCCCGGAGATCCATCTGACTGTCAAATAATTACAGATCCTGCGTGACATCTTGCGGACCGGTGGCGCCGGTGCTTGAGTGTGCGGCGCCCACCGCTCCTGTCCCTAAGGGGTCACCGATGTCACGCACCGGGTTCCGCCGTACCTTCGCCGCGTTGAGCGTCTGCTCGCTCGCCCTGGCCGTCTCCGCCTGCGGGTCGGGCGACGACGACTCCGCGAGCGGCAAGACCCGCATCACGGTCAACTGCATGCCGCCCAAGAGCGCCAGGACCGACCGGCAGTTCTTCGAGCAGGACGTCGCCGCCTTCGAGCAGGCCAACCCGGACATCGACGTCGTCCCGCACGACGCCTTCCCCTGCCAGGACCCCAAGACGTTCGACGCCAAGCTGGCCGGCGGGCAGATGGAGGACGTCTTCTACACGTACTTCACCGACGCCCGGCACGTCGTGGACATCGACCAGGCCGCCGATCTCACGCCGTACGTCAAGGAACTGAAGAGCTACGGCACCCTCCAGCGGCAGTTGCGGGACATCTACACCGTCGACGGCAAGGTCTACGGCATCCCGCGCACCGGCTACTCGATGGGCCTGATCTACAACAAGGCCCTGTTCGTAAAGGCCGGCCTCGACCCGGACGACCCCCCGGCCACCTGGGACGAGGTCCGCGCCGCCGCCGAGAAGATCGCCGCGCTCGGCGACGGCACCGTCGGATACGCCGACTACAGCGCCCAGAACCAGGGCGGCTGGCACTTCACCGCCGAGCTGTACTCACGGGGCGGCGACGTGGTCGGCGCCGACGGCAAGCAGGCCACCGTCGACACCCCCGAGGGCCGCGCCGTCCTGCAGACGCTGCACGACATGCGCTGGACCGACGACTCCATGGGCAGCAAGCAGCTCCTGGTCATCAACGACGTCCAGCAGATGATGGGTTCGGGCAAGCTCGGCATGTACCTCGCCGCCCCCGACAACATCCCGATCCTGGTCAAGGAGAAGGGCGGCGACTACCAGGACCTCGCTCTGGCGCCCATGCCCGGCGGCGAGGCCACCCTCATCGGCGGCGACGGCTACATGTTCAACAAGAAGGCCAGTCCCGAGCAGATCCGCGCCGGGCTGAAGTGGCTCGACCACATGTTCCTCACCCCCGGGGACGGCTTCCTCGGCGACTACGCCCGCGCCAAGAGCAAGGACGCCCCGGTCGGCCTGCCCGAGCCCCGGCTGTTCACCGGCGCCGCCGACGCCAAGGACCAGCAGGTCAAGAAGGCCAACGCCAATGTCCCGGTGGAGAACTACCAGCCCTTCCTCGACGGCAACCAGAACCTGGAGATGAAGATCGAGCCGCCGAACGCGCAGCAGATCTACTCCGTCCTCGACGGCGTCGTCTCCGCCGTCCTCACCAAGGAGGACGCCGACATCGACACGCTTCTCAAGGACGCCTCCGGAAAGATCGACGGCATTCTGGCCCGGAGCTGACCGGGGATGAAGACGGCTGAACGACGCCCGGCCGAGGCTCTCGCGGTCCGCCCGGTCCAGGCACCGCCCCCGGGCCGGCCCCCCGGGCGGCGCCGCCTCGCCGACCAGGGCCGCGCCTACGCCTTCCTCCTCGGCGGACTGATCTGCTTCGCGCTGTTCTCCTGGTACCCGGCGATCCGCGCGGTGGTCATCGCCTTCCAGAAGTACACCCCGGGCGCGGAGCCCGAGTGGGTCGGCACCGCCAACTTCACCCGCGTCCTGCACGACCCGGAGTTCGCCGACGCCTGGCGCAACACCCTCGCCTTCACCGTGCTGGCGCTGCTCATCGGCTTCGCGGTCCCCTTCGTCCTGGCCCTGGTCCTCAACGAACTCCGCCACGCCAAGGCGTTCTTCCGGGTCGTGGTCTACCTGCCGGTGATGATCCCGCCGGTGGTCAGCGCCCTGCTGTGGAAGTGGTTCTACGACCCCGGCGCCGGCCTGGCCAACGAGGCGCTGCGCTTCGCCCACCTGCCGACCTCGAACTGGTCCAACGGCGCCGACACCGCGCTGGTCTCCCTGGTCATCGTCGCCACCTGGGCCAACATGGGCGGCACCGTCCTGATCTACCTCGCCGCCCTCCAGTCCGTCCCCGGCGAGCTGTACGAGGCCGCCGAACTGGACGGCGCCGGTCTGCTCCAGCGCGTGCGGCACGTCACGGTCCCGCAGACCCGGTTCGTGATCCTGATGCTGATGCTCCTCCAGATCATCGCGACCATGCAGGTCTTCACCGAACCGTTCGTCATCACCGGCGGCGGCCCGGAGAACGCCACCGTCACCGTCCTGTACCTGATCTACAAGTACGCCTTCCTCTACAACGACTTCGGCGGCGCCTGCGCGCTGAGCGTGATGCTCCTGCTGCTGCTCGGCGTGTTCTCCGCCGGGTACCTCCGGCTCACCCGCTCCGACGGGGAGGACGCATGAGTTCCACCCGCACCCTGGTGTCCCCGGCCGTCCTGGCCCGGCCCCGCGGAAAGGCCGCCTACTGGGCCGTCTTCACGGGCGTCGTCCTGCTGTTCGCGCTCGCCTTCCTCTTCCCCGTGTACTGGATGGTCACCGGCGCGATGAAGTCCCCGGACGAGGTGGCGCGCACCCCGCCCACCGTCGTCCCCGAACAGTGGCGCACCAGCGGCTTCACCGACGCCTGGGAGCTGATGCGGCTCCCGGTCCACCTGTGGAACACGGTGGTGCAGGCGGCCGGCGCCTGGCTGTTCCAGCTCGTGCTGTGCACGGCCGCCGCGTACGCCCTGTCCAAGCTGCGGCCGGTGTTCGGCAAGGTGATCCTCGGCGGCGTCCTCGCCACGCTGATGGTCCCCACCCAGGCCCTGGTGGTGCCCAAGTACCTGACCGTCGCCGACCTGGGGCTGCTCAACGACCCCCTCGCGATCTGGCTGCCGGCCGTCGCCAACGCCTTCAACCTGTACCTGCTCAAGCGGTTCTTCGACCAGATCCCCCGGGACGTGCTGGAGGCCGCCGCGATCGACGGCGCCGGGAAGCTGCGGGTGCTGTGGTCGATCGTGCTGCCCATGTCCCGTCCGGTGCTGGGCGTGGTGTCGATCTTCGCGCTGGTCGCGGTCTGGCAGGACTTCCTGTGGCCGCTGATGGTCTTCTCCGACACCGACAAGCAGCCGATCAGCGTGGCGCTGGTGCAGTTGTCGCAGAACATCCCGCTGACCGTGCTCGTCGCGGCGATGGTGATCGCCAGCATCCCCATGGTCGCGCTGTTCCTGGTCTTCCAGCGGCACATCATCGCCGGCCTCAGCGCGGGCAGCACCAAGGGCTGACACCGCCCCCGTCCGAGAAGAAAGGCACCCACCGTGGGACAGCCCACCCCTGCCCGGTCCGCCGACTGGTGGCGCTCCGGCGTCATCTACCAGGTGTACGTCCGCAGCTTCGCGGACGGCGACGGCGACGGCACCGGCGACCTCGCGGGCGTCCGGGCGAAACTGCCCTACCTCGCCGGACTCGGCGTGGACGCCCTCTGGTTCACCCCCTGGTACCTCTCCCCGATGAAGGACGGCGGATACGACGTCGCCGACTACCGGGCCGTCGACCCCGCCTTCGGCACCCTCGCCGAGGCCGAGAAACTCATCGCCGAGGCCCGCGAACTGGGCATCCGCACCATCGTCGACATCGTCCCCAACCACGTCTCCGACCAGCACCCCTGGTTCCGCGCCGCCCTCGCCGGCGGCCCCGAACGGGAGCTGTTCCACTTCCGCCCCGGACGCGGCGCCCGCGGCGAACTCCCGCCCAACGACTGGCGCTCGGAGTTCGGCGGACCCGCCTGGACCCGGCTGCCCGACGGCGACTGGTACCTGCACCTGTTCGCCCCCGAGCAGCCCGACCTCAACTGGGCGCACCCGGCGGTCCGCCAGGAACACGAGGACATCCTGCGCTTCTGGTTCGAGCGCGGGGTGGCCGGCGTCCGCATCGACTCGGCCGCCCTGCTGGTCAAGGACCCCGCCCTGCCGGACTTCACCGAGGGCCGCGACCCGCACCCGTACGTCGACCGCGACGAACTCCACGACGTCTACCGCTCCTGGCGGGCCGTCGCCGACGAGTACGGGGGCGTCTTCGTCGGCGAGGTGTGGCTGCCGGACACCGAGCGGTTCGCCCGCTACCTCCGCCCGGACGAACTGCACACCGCCTTCAACTTCGCCTTCATGACCTGTCCCTGGGACGCGGACAAGCTGCGGGCCTCCATCGACACCACGCTCGCCGAACACGCCCCCGTGGGCGCCCCCGCCACCTGGGTGCTCTGCAACCACGACGTCACCCGCACGGTCACCCGGTACGGGCGGGCCGACACCGGCTTCGACTTCGCCACCAAGGTCTTCGGCACCCCTGCCGACCTCGCCCTCGGCACCCGGCGGGCCCGCGCCGCCGCCCTGCTGTCGATGGCCCTGCCCGGCGCGGTCTACGTGTACCAGGGGGAGGAACTGGGGCTGCCCGAGGCCGACATCCCCCTCGACCGGATCGAGGACCCGATGCACGCCCGGTCCGGTGGCGTGGACCCGGGGCGGGACGGCTGCCGGGTGCCGCTGCCGTGGGCGGCGGACGAGCCGTACGCGGGGTTCGGGTCCCGGGCGGAGCCGTGGCTGCCGCAGCCCGCCGGATGGGCCGGGTACGCGGCCGACCTCCAGGCCGCCGACCCCGGGTCGATGCTCACCCTGTACCGCGAGGCGATCCGTCTCCGGCCCGTCTTCGGGGACGGGCCGCTGATGTGGCTGCCCACCGGCGACGGTGTGCTCGCGTTCGACCGTGGTGGTGTCGCCGTGGTGGTGAACCTTTCCGACGTTCCCGTCGAGCTTCCGCCGCATGGTCACGTGCTGCTCGGCAGCGGCTCGCTCGACGGGGACGGGTGGTTGCCGTCGGACACGGCGGTGTGGTTGCGCCGACAGTGACTCCGCGGGTGCGTTGTGGTTGATCGCGCAGTTCCCCGCGCCCCTCAGGGGGCGCGCTGTCCCTGACCCCCACTTGAAAGGGAACCGCACATGTATCTCCTCAGAACCGGTCGGTATCCGGTCGGCGTCGGCACGGTCGTCGCTCTCGCCGCCGGTACGCTCGTCGCCCTTTCCCCCGGCAGCGCGCAGGCCGCCGCCGGGGCCACCCTCCCCTTCACCTCCGTGGAGGCGGAGGCCGCCGCCACCAGCGGTACGAAGATCGGGCCCGACTACACGCAGGGCACCCTCGCCTCGGAGGCGTCGGGGCGGCAGGCCGTGCGGCTCGGGGCCGGGCAGCGGGTGGAGTTCACCGCGCCCCGGACCGCCGACGCCGTGAACGTCGCCTACAGCGTCCCCGACGGCCAGTCCGGCTCGATGAACGTCTACGTCAACGGGCAGAAGCTCGCCCGGACGCTCCCCGTCACCTCGAAGTACTCCTACGTCGACACCCCCTGGATCGCCGGCTCCAAGACCCACCACCTCTACGACAACGGCCGGCTGCTGCTCGGGCAGACCGTGCGGGCCGGGGACAAGGTCGCCTTCGAGGCGGCCGACACGCAGGTCACCGTGGACGTCGCCGACTTCGAGCAGGCCGGCGCTGCGGCGAGCAGGCCCGCCGGTTCCGTCTCCGTCACCGACAAGGGGGCCGACCCCACCGGGCAGGGGGACTCCACGCAGGCGTTCCGGGAGGCCATCGCCGCCGCGCGGGGCGGCACGGTGTGGATACCGCCGGGCGAGTACCGGGTGACCTCCTCCCTGAGCGGCGTGGAGAACGTGACCGTCCAGGGCGCCGGGCCCTGGCACTCGGTGGTCCGCGCCTCCCGCTTCATAGACCAGTCGAACTCCGCGGGCAACGTCCGCATCAGGGACTTCGCGGTCATCGGCGAGGTCACCGAACGCGTCGACTCCAGCCCCGACAACTTCGTCAACGGCTCCCTCGGACCGAACTCCGCCGTCTCCGGGATGTGGCTCCAGCACCTCAAGGTCGGCCTGTGGCTCACCGGCACCAACGACAACCTCGTCGTGGAGAACAACCGCATCCTGGACACCACCGCCGACGGCCTCAACCTCAACGGCAACGCCCGGGGCGTGAAGGTCCGCAACAACTTCCTGCGCAACCAGGGCGACGACGCGCTCGCCATGTGGTCGCTGAACGCGCCCGACGTCAACAGCAGCTTCGAGTACAACACCGTCAGCCAGCCCAACCTGGCCAACGGCATCGCGGTCTACGGCGGCACCGACATCACCGTACGCGGCAACCTGGTCGCCGACACCAACGCCCTCGGCAGCGGCATCGCCGTCTCCAACCAGAAGTTCCTCGACCCCTTCCACCCGCTGGCCGGCACCATCACGGTCGACGGCAACACCCTGGTGCGCACCGGCGCGATGAACCCCAACTGGAACCACCCGATGGGCGCGCTGCGCGTCGACTCCTACGACAGCGCGATCGAGGCCCAGGTGCGGATCACCGGCACCACGGTGACCGACAGCCCGTACAGCGCCTTCGAGTTCGTCTCCGGCAGCGGACGCGGCTACGCGGCGAAGAACACCACCGTCGACGGCGCCACCGTGAACCGGGTCGGTACGGTCGTCGTGCAGGCCGAGGCCCCGGGCGCCGCCACCTTCCGCAACGTCACGGCCACCGGCGTCGGCGCCGCCGGCGTCTACAACTGCCCCTTCCCGGCGGGCTCGGGCACCTTCACCCTCACCGACGGCGGCGGCAACTCGGGCTGGAACACCACCTGGTCCGACTGCTCCACCTGGCCCCGGCCCGGACAGGGCGACCCCGGCCCCGACCCCACCCGCAACCTGGCCAGGGGCCGCACCGCCACCGCCACCGGCTCCCAGGACGTCTACACGCCCGGCAAGGCCGTCGACGGCGACGCCAACACCTACTGGGAGTCGGCGAACAACGCCTTCCCGCAGTCCCTCACCGTCGACCTGGGCAGTATCGAGCCGGTGCGCCGCCTGGTGCTGAAGCTGCCGCCGCAGTCCGCCTGGGGCGCCCGCACCCAGACCCTGTCGGTGCAGGGCAGCACCGACGGCTCGGCGTACACCACGGTCGTCGCGTCGAAGGAGTACCGCTTCGACCCGGCCACCGGCAACACGGTGACCGTCCCCCTGACCGGCAGCCTGCGCCATCTGCGACTGCACGTCACCGGCAACACCGGCTGGCCGGCCGCCCAGTTCAGCGAAGTGGAGGCGTATCTCTCCTGACCGCCGCCGCGCCGGGGCCGGGGGTCACAGGTCCAGCACGAGCCGCTTCCCCCGGCAGCGGGACACGCAGATCAGCATGGTCTCCCCGGCGGCCCGCTCCTCCTCGGTGAGCACCGAGTCCCGGTGGTCGGGGACACCCTCGACCACCTCGGTCTCGCAGGTCCCGCAGGTCCCCTCGGTGCAGGAGTACAGCACCTCGGCCCCGGCGGCGCGGACCGCGTCGAGGACGGAGACGTCCCCGGGGACGGTGACGCTGCGGCCGCTGCGGGCGAGGACGACCTCGAACTCGCCGTCCGCGCCCGCGAGCCGCTCCTTGGGCCGGAACCGCTCGGTCCGCAGCACCCGCGGCGGGCACCGCTCCGCCACCGCGTCCAGCAGCGGCCCGGGGCCGCAGCAGTAGACGAGGGCGTCCTCGGGCAGGCCGTCGAGGACGGCGGCGAGGTCCAGGAGTCCGGTCTCGTCCTCGGGGGCGAGCGTGACCCGGTCGCCGTAGGCCGCCAGTTCCCCGGTGAACGCCATGGAGGCGCGGCTGCGCCCGCCGTACAGCAGCGTCCACTCGGCGCCCGCGGCCTCGGCGGCGGCCAGCATCGGCAGGATCGGGGTGATGCCGATGCCGCCGGCGACGAACCGGTAGCGCGGCGCGGGCTCCAGCGGGAAGTGGTTGCGCGGTCCGCGCACCCGCACCCCGGCGCCCGGCCCCATCCGCTCGTGCACATACGCCGAGCCGCCCCGCCCGGCCTCCTCGCGCAGCACCGCGATCCGCCACACGTCCCGGTCGGCGGGGTCGCCGCACAGGGAGAACTGCCGTTCCAGGCCCGGCGCGAGCAGCAGGTCGATGTGTGCGCCGGGCGTCCAGCCGGGCAGCGGCCCGCCGAGCGGGTGGCGCAGGGTCAGGACGCGTACCCCGGCGGCGGCGGGGCGGGCGTCCGCGACGACGAGTTCGGCTTCGTACCGGGTCATGAACCGTTTCCTCGGGGTTCGGGTCCGTGCGGGTGGCCGAGCAGCCACTCCCACATCGCCACCGGGTCCTCGGCGCGGTGCTCGGCCCCGCAGTGGCAGGTGCCGTGCAGGACGTCCGTGCCCGGCAGCCAGTGGACGCGGTAGATCTCGCCGGTGGCGGTCACCGGGCGTGCTCCACCGGCTTCTCGCCCGCCTCGACCAGGCGGGCGAGGATGCGGCGGGCGGCCAGGCCGCCGGTGTCGATGTTGATGCTGAGTTCCTGGTAGCCGGCGCGCTCGGTGCCCAGGGTGCGCTGGAGCAGGTTGAGGGCGTCCACGTCCTGCATGACGACGGTGTGGTTGTTCTTCCGCAGGAACTCGGTGACCTCGGCGTCCTGCGTCGCCCAGTCCCGCGAGACCGCCCAGAAGTCGTACACCCTGCCCTCGGCGGACGGGGTGATCGCGTACGTGATCTCGGTGTGGAAGCCGCCCGGGTCGCTGCCGTCCGCCTCGGGCAGCACCCCGACCGGCGCGACCCGGCTGTGCAGCAGGTACAGGCACGGCGCGTGGTACTCGATGTCCTGCCGGCGCGAGATCCGCCCGCTGATGCCGGTGGACCTGGCGTAGAACGGCGGGCACTCGGCGTCGTCCATGTGCCGGCTGACCCGGACGATCCCCGCGCCCTCGTCGACCTCCGTGGTGATCGGCGTCTCGGCGACCTCGGGGGTGCCGATGTACCCGCCGTGCAGATACGTCTCGTGCGAGAGGTCGAGGAGGTTGTCGACCAGCAGCCCGTAGTCCGCGTCGATCGGCTCCATGCCCCGGACGGTGACCCAGCCGGGGGAGTCCAGGTGCCGGGCCCGCGGGATGCCGTCGGGGTCGGCGAGCGCGGGGTCCCCGATCCACACCCACACCAGCGAGTCCCGCTCGGCCACCGGGTAGGAGGCGACCCGCGCGGTGCGCGGCACCCGCTGCTGGCCCGGCACGTACACGCACGTGCCGGTGGTGTCGTAGGTGAACCCGTGGTAGCCGCAGACGATCCGGTCGCCGTCGAGCCGCGTCGGCGCCTCGGACAGCGGGAAGCGGCGGTGCACACAGCGGTCGTGCAGGACGACCGGCGTGCCGTCCTCCTCGGTGCGGTACAGCACGAGCGGCTCCCCGAGGATCGTCCGGCCGAGCAGCTCCCGGCCGACCTCGTGCGCGTAGGCGGCGACGTACCACTGGTTCCTGGCGAAGGCGGTCATGTGCGGCATGGCGTTCCCGTCCCTGAGAAGCGGGGCCTCGTCGCCCCGCGAGCCGTGGTCGCCCCCAGATTCGTGACGCGGCCCACACCCGGGCAAGGGGACTTCCGCCAGACGGAAGGTCCCGTGGATGACCGCCCGTACCCGGCGTACCGGCGAGCTTCACACGGGCGCCATCCGGCCCTTCCCTGCCGTTTCGTGCCCCTGGAACACTCCTTCCGCGCGGGTCCCGGCACGATCACCGGCCGCCGAACAACCCCCAGGCGAGAGGCCAGTCACCCCATGCCCGAAGTCAACCGGCGACGATTCTTCCAACTCGCGGGCGCCACCGCGGCGTTCAGTGCCCTGTCCGCGAGCATCGAGCGGGCCGCCGCACTCCCGGCGAACCATCGCACGGGGTCGATCGAGGACGTCGAGCACATCGTCGTCCTCATGCAGGAGAACCGTTCCTTCGACCACTACTTCGGCGCGCTGCGCGGCGTCCGCGGCTTCGGCGACCCGCGGCCGGTCACCCTGGACAGCGGCAAGTCGGTCTGGCACCAGACCAAGGCCGACGGCACCGAGGTGCTGCCCTTCCGCCCGGACGCCGACGACCTCGGCATGCAGTTCCTGGAGGGCCTGCCGCACAGTTGGCCCGACGGGCAGCAGGCGTACCACGGCGGCAAGTACGACCGCTGGGTGCCCGCGAAGGGCACCACCACGATGGCGTACCTGACCCGCGAGGACATCCCCTTCCACTACGCCCTCGCCGACGCGTTCACGGTGTGCGACGCCTACCACTGCTCGTTCATCGGCTCCACCGACCCCAACCGCTACTACATGTGGTCGGGCCACACCGGCAACGACGGCAACGGCGGCGGCCCCGTCCTCGGCAACGACGAACTCGGCTACGACTGGACGACGTACCCCGAGCGGCTGGAGCGGGCCGGGATCACCTGGAAGGTCTACCAGGACATCGGCGACGGCCTGGACGCCAAGGGCTCCTGGGGCTGGATTCCCGACGCCTACCGCGGCAACTACGGCGACAACTCCCTGCTCTACTTCGACAAGTACCGCGATGCCCAGCCGGGCGACCCCTGGTACGACAGGGCCCGCACCGGCACCGACGTCAAGAACGGCGACGGCTACTTCGACCTGCTGCGCGCCGACGTCAAGGCCGGCAAGCTGCCGCAGGTCTCCTGGATCGCCGCGCCCGAGGCGTTCTCCGAGCACTCCAACTGGCCGTCGAACTACGGCGCCTGGTACATCGCCCAGGTCCTGGACGCGCTCACCGCCGACCCGAAGGTGTGGGCGAAGACGGCCCTGTTCATCACCTACGACGAGAACGACGGCTTCTTCGACCACGTCGTACCGCCGCTGCCGCCCACGTCCGCCGCGCGGGGCCGCTCCACGGTCGACGTCTCCCTCGACGTCTTCCCGGGCAGCTCCCGCTACGCCGCGGGCGCCTACGGGCTCGGTCCGCGCGTGCCGATGCTGGTCGTCTCCCCCTGGAGCAAGGGCGGTTACGTCTGCTCCGAGACCTTCGACCACACCTCGATCGTGCGCTTCATGGAACGCCGCTTCGGGGTGCGCGAACCGCAGATCTCCCCGTGGCGGCGGGCCATCTGCGGCGACCTGACCTCGGCCTTCGACTTCTCCCGCAAGGACAGCTCGCCGGCCCGGCTGCCCGGCACCGAGGAGTACGCGCCGCAGGACCGCGACCGCCACCCCGACTACCGTCCGACGCCCCCGGCCGACCCGGACATGCCCCGGCAGGAGCGCGGCCTGCGCCCCGCCCGGCCGCTGCGGTACGCGCCGCTGGTCGACGGCTCGGCGGACCCGGCGACCGGGAAGCTGACGCTCACCTTCGCCTCCGGCGCCCAGGCCGGCGCCGCGTTCCTCGTCACCTCCGGCAACCGGACGGACGGGCCCTGGACGTACACCACCGAGGCCGGCAAGCGGATCTCCGACACCTGGAACGCCGCGTACTCCGACGGCGTGCACGACCTCACCGTGCACGGCCCGAACGGCTTCCTGCGCGCCTTCCGCGGCGCCGCCGACGCCACCGCCCCCGAGGTCACCGCGCGGCACGTGCGCGACGACATCGAGCTGACCTTCACCCACCGGGGCGCCCGCACGGTCCGGCTCCGGCTCGCCGACGGGTACGGCGGGCGGCGCCGGACCATCACCGTGCGCCCCGGCGCCACCGTCCGGCACACCGTCGACCTCACGGCGAGCCGCCGCTGGTACGACCTGACGGTCACCTCCGAGACCGACCCGTCCTACCTGCGGCGCTTCGCCGGCCACGTGGAGAACGGCCGGCCGGGGGTGAGCGACCCGGCGACCGTCACGCGGTGACCGCCGCCGCTACAGCGCGGTGAGCTGCCCCGGCCCCGGCTGCCCCGGCAGGGGAAGCGGTCCGGGGGGCGGGACCGGTGGGGCCGGTGCGGGCTTCGGGGTTGGTGCGGGTTTTGGGGCCGACGTGGGTTTTGGGGCCGGTGCGGGCCTCGGGGACAGTGTGGATTTCGGGGCCGATGTGGGCTTCCGGGCTGACGCGGGCCTTGGGGTCGATGCGGGTGTCGAGGCCGGTGCGGGCTTCGGGCCCGGCAGGACGACGCGGTGCGGGGCGGTGGCCGCCGGGTGATCCGGCGTCGCGTGGTCCGGCGTCGGCCGGTCCCGCGTCGGCCGGTCCGGCGCGGGGGGCGCGGCGGCGTCGGGCAGGGGGTGCGCGGTCGGCGGCGCCGCCCGGGTCAGCAGGACGACGCCCCAGGCGGCCAGGGCCGCGCCGGTCAGGGCAAGGAGGACACCGGCCGCGCCGCCCCGGAGGCGTTCGCCGAGGAGGGCGACGCCGATCACCGCGGCGGCCACCGGGTTGGCCAGCGTCACCACCGCCAGCGGCGCGCCCAGCCCGCCCCGGTACGCCGTCTGCGACAGCAGCAGTCCGCCGACGGCGAAGGCCGCCACCAGCACCGCCACCCCGACGACCTGGACGCTGAGCAGCGGGCCCGAACGGTCGGTCGCGGCCACCGTCACCGTCTGGGTGAGCGCCGAGGCGACACCTGAGGCGACGCCGGACGCGGTCGCGTGCCGCAGCCCCGGCCGCGCCCCGGGCCGGGACAGCGTGCCGATCAGCGCCGCCGTCGCACCGGCGACCGCGAGCGCCTCCGGCACGCTCAGCACGTCGTCGGGCGCCGGTCCGGACGCCGTGAGCAGCAGCGCGCCCAGCCCGAGCAGGGTCAGCCCGGTGCCGCGCCACTCGACCGGGGCGACCCGGCGGCCCGCCAGCTTCGCCCCCAGGGGCACCGCCGCGACCAGGGTCAGCGCGCCCAGCGGCTGGACGACGGTGAGCGGCCCGTACTTCAGGGCCACCACGTGCAGCAGCGCGGCGGCCGCGTTCAGCGACACCGACCACCACCACGCGCCGCCGGCCAGCAGCTTCACCAGACCGGTGCCGGGCCGGCGGGCGGCCAGCCGTTCCTGGGCGACGGCCGCGGCGGCGTAGGCGACGGCGGAGACCAGCGAGAGGACCACGGCGACGAGGGCGGCGCTCACCGGCCCGCCCCCACCAGGCCGCGCCGCTCGGCCGGCCGGGGCTCCCGCGCCCACCGGGGCGGTCCGGGCGGCGCCGCCGTGGTCCGGGCCCGCCGGGGCATACGTATCAGCGCCAGCGCGAGGCCGAGCAGCGCCGACGCCACGAGGACGTCCAGCCAGTAGTGGTTCGCGGTGCCGACGATCACCAGCAGCGTCAGCAGCGGATGCAGCAGCCACAGCCAGCGCCAGCGGGACCGGGTCGCGGCGATCAGGCCGACCGCCACCATCAGGGCCCAGCCGAAGTGCAGGGACGGCATCGCGGCGAACTGGTTCGACAGTGTGTCCGCGCGTGGCGGACCGTACACCGACGGCCCGTACACCCGCGCGGTGTCCACCAGCCCGGTCGCGCCCAGCATCCGGGGCGGCGCGAGCGGGAAGGTGAGATGCAGCACCAGCGCGGCGCCGGTCACCGCGGCCAGCACCCGGCGGGACCACACGTACTGCGCGGGCCTGCGCAGGTAGAGCCAGACGAGGAAGCCGGCGGTGGCCGGGAAGTGCACGGTGGCGTAGTAGGTGTTCGCCACGTGCACCAGGGCGTCACCGTGCAGCAGCAGGGACTGGACCGCGCCCTCCCCGGGCAGGTGCAGCCACCGTTCCAGGTGCCACACGTGCCGGGCGTTGCCGAACGCCTCCGCGGTGTGGCCGGTCGCGAGCTGCCGCCCGAATTTGTAGACGAGGAAGAGTCCCGCTACGAGCAGGAGTTCTCGGACCAGTGGCGGACGGGCCGGTGCGTCCGGCTCCGTTTCCGCTTCTGCAGGCTCGGTGCGGGCATTCATCCCCCGGCCCCTTCGCTGACGGTGGTGCGTGTGGTGATCTGGCTCATCGATACGGTTTCGTTCCGATACGCCAGTGTACCGATACGCCTGAGTACCGGTACACTGGCGTATCGATGGCCGTTGACACACTCGACCCACGGGGGGAGTTACGGGCTTTGACCGCCGCATCCGGCTCCGAGCGAGGGGCAGCACCGATGACGCCGCAGGCCGCGGACGACCGACCGGAGACGGTCGGCGCCTCGCGCCGCTCCAAGCTGACGCCCGAGCGTGAGCAGGAGTTCTTCGACACGGTCGTCGAGCAGATCCGCGAGTGCGGTTACGAGGCCGTGACGATGGAGGGCATCGCCGCCAGCACCCGGTGCAGCAAGTCCACGCTCTACCGGCAGTGGAAGACCAAGCCGCAGTTCGTGGCGGCGGCCCTGCGCTCCCGCAGGCAGGTACGCTTCGCGGGCATCGACACCGGTTCGCTCGCCGAGGACCTGCGGCAGGCGGCCCGAGCGGCGGGGGAGTGGTCCGGCAAGGACAGCCGGCTGCTCCAGGCCCTCGGTCACGCGGTCCTCCAGGACCCGGAGCTGAAGCTGGCGCTGCACGAGGCGATCGTCGAACCGGAGATCGCCTCGCTGCGGGAGATCCTGCGGCGTGGTGTGGAGCGGGGCGAGGTCCCCGCCGACCACCCGGCGCTGGAGTACGTGCCGGCCCAGATGTTCGGCGTGCTGCGGGTCAGGCCCGTGATCGAGGGCGAGTACGCCGACGGTGACTACCTGGTCCGCTTCGTGGAGGCCGTGGTGCTGCCGGCACTGGGCCTCACCTGAAGACGCAGGCCGCCGTCCGTGGGATGACTGGACGGCGACCTGTCCGCGCCGCACCGTGGGGACGGGGGCGGCGCGCACCCCCGGCCGGGTGGGCCGCCCCTTGAGCGGAGGGGCGTCCCACCCGGCCGACACATGTCACGGGCCTCGGCGGTGCCCGAGTCCGTTCCCGGGTCCGTGGGTCCGTGGAGACGGGGTTCACTGAACAGGCGCGTGCCTCGACATGCCGGAGCCGGCGCGATCAGGGCCGGGGTCAGCGGTTCAGCCGGTAGAAGACCTTGCCTCGGTGCTGCTCCACCCCCAGCGCCGCGTAGAACGCCAGTGCTGGCGGATTGTCCGTGTCCGCCGTCCACTCGATCCGTGAGCAACCCAGCGCAGCCGCCTCGGCCTGGATCGCGGTCATCAGCGCCTGGGCCACCCCGCGCCTGCGCGCCTGCTCCCGGACGTACAGCTCCTTCAGGTACAGGCTGGTGTCCGCGCCCGCCGCCGGCCACACCCGCGAGTACGACGCAAGGCCGAGCACGTCGGTGCCGTCCCGGGCGAGGAGGACGGTGGCCACCGGCCGCTCGCCGAACAGCGCGTCGCGGATCTGCGCGATGTCGCCGGGCGTGGGCTCGCCTCCGTAATACTGCTCGATCTCGCCGAGGATCGCCGAGATGACCTCCGTGTCAGCGGGCACTGCCGTGCTGATCTCCACCACCGCGCTCCGTATCACCCTGGGGGCAGCGCGAGGATCTCCCGCAGTGCCCGCACCTCATGCACCTCTCGTGCACCGGGCGGCACAGTAGCGGCCACGTCCCGGGCCCGGTAGACGATCAGGGCGGTGCGGTGCTCGGGCGACAGGGTGGTGACGGTCCGGGCGGCCTGGTCGGCAGCGGCAGCAGGGTCTCCCTCCAGGGCGGTGCACACGGCCATGTCGAGGGCGACCAGGGCCCGGTCCATGTGTTCGGCAGCGGGGTACAGGCGGTCCGCTTGAGCGAGTTCGTCGCGGGCCTGGGCCGTCCGGCCGAGATGGGTGAGCGCGTTGCCGGCGTGGAAGCGGAGTTGGGCCTCGTTGTACCCGAACGCGCTGCCGATCCTGTCCTGGTGGGGCAGATGGCTGAGGGCGGTTTCAGCAGCCGCCAGCGCCCGTGTCGCGGCCTCGCCGTCTCCCAGCCGTGCATGGGCGCGGGCCTGTAGCGGCGCCGCGAGTGCGGGCCCGACGCATGGCAGGCCACCCGCGAGGTGCTGCGCGCGGGCGGCGAGTTCGACGGCGCCGTGCAGGTCTCCGCTGTAATACGACTGGTACGCCTCCTGTGCGCAGGCCCAGGACAGGGTGGCCCGGTCCTCGGCCGCCGCCGCTGCCTTGCGCGCGGTCCGCCACCACGACAGCGCGCGCCCGTCACCGACTTTGAGCAGGGTCAGAGCGGTCAGGCCTGACATGTGCGCCGAGGCGACGAGGAGGCGCCGCCGGGCAGTGGGGCTGTGGCGGCGGGTGAGCAGCAGACGTAAGTCCTGGAATTCGGCGAGCAACTCGGTGAAGTGCTCTGCCTCGGTGCGGTAGCGGGTGGCTCGGCCATGGCGCTGGACTGCCCACTCGATCTCGTCCAGGCTGCTGTCCGCGAGCGGCCCGGTGGCGAGCACCTCCTCCAGCCCCGCTTGCAGCGCGTCGGCTTGGTCGAACGGGGGCATCCCTGGCCGTGTCTCCGCCAGCGCGACGAGTTCCCCGTCTGCGCCGAGGGCGTCGTCCAAGGCCCGAGCGGTCTGCAAGGTGGGATGCCGCCGTCCTCGTTCGAGATCGCTGACGTACGACTTGCCGCACGACGCCAGCGCAGCCACAGCCCGGAGACTGCGGTCCCCGCGGAGACGGCGCAACGCCTCGCCGAAACTCTCCATCCGCCCTGCGCTCCCTGTCCGCACCGTCCGCAGCGCTGCGGACAGCGGCGGACACTGTGGACCTCCCCATCACATGCCGTAACGACCAGGCTACTCAACAGGGCCCGCGTCGTCCCGTGAACGATGCAGCCCCGGCTGCCGCGCTACGGCTCCGGGGCGTGGCCGACGCTGCGAAGGAGTGCCGACCGATGAGAGCCACCGTCCGTACACAGCCAGACGCCAAGTCGACCCGGCACCTGTACCGGGTCGCCTCCGGCGGCGTGGTCGCCGACGGCCACGGCGCTCCCTGGGCGCGCCCGCGGCACCGGGCCGGGCGGGCGGTGTCCCAGTGAACGACACTCCCTGTAGCGCCGAGGAATGGCTCCTCTCCGCCCACCCGACATCCCCCCGCCTCGGCCGAGCTGAGTGGCGGGAACAGAACCTGACCGTGCTCGCCCTCGGCAGCCTCTTCTCCGCCGTCCGCATCCCCGGCCGCATCGTTCAGGCGGTCGCCGCGAGCACCGACCCCGCCGACATCGACGCCATGCTCCATGAGGCACTCAAGGGCGGCCCGGTCATCTGCGATGTGCACGGCCCCCGGTACTACGCCCTGGTCCCCGCGAAGGTGCCACGGACGTGGCGGGACGCGGCGGACGACTGGCGGAAGGACGACGTCGCCTGTCTGGGGCGCGGCGCGTACCTGGGCGTACCGAAACTGGACGCCGTCGAGTTCCCGGTGCGGGGCACGGCGTCTTACTGGTCGGTCCCGATGGAGGCGGCCGGTCTCCTGTGCCCGCCGCTCTCCGTGGCGCGGGTGATCGCGGCGGGGGCGGCGAGGCTGGCCGAGGAGCAGGAGGAGAGGTGGCCGGCGGATGCGCCGCCGGCCCCGCGACGGCCCGGGGTGCCACACGCTCGCCGTTGACTCCCGGATTCGGGGATTCCCGTCGGCGTGTGCAGGGGAGTGTGTGCCGACGGGACGGGCGGCCGGTCCGGAAAGGGGTTTGGCCGCCATCCCGCCACCGGGGACCGACTCGCGGTCGTCGGGCCCCGGTGGCGGGCCGGGGGCTTCTCGCTCCGCCCGCTATACGTCCTGCCCGCTGCCGGTGCCGCCGGACGAGACCTTGATGCCCTTGGTGATCTCGTCGATGACGGACTGCTTCTCGCCCACGTCCACGCCGAACCGGACGACCACGATCCGGTCGGGGTCGGCGGGTGAGGGGAAGGCCAGCGACTCGACGTAGCCGTCGGCGCCCTTGCTGGTGACGGCCTTCCAGCGGACCTGGTAGCCCTTCTGCCCGGCTACGGTGACCGCCTTGGAGGACAGCACCTCGTGGGAGGTGATGGAGCCGTAGCTCTTGCCGCCGTAGGACTCCTCGGCGTTCGCCGCGATGTCCGCCTTCGCGACCTCCTCGGCGGTGTCGCCCTTGGTGCCGAGCACCATCGCGGGTGCCGAGTAGGCGCCGCCCTTGGTGCAGGTGGCGGAGGTGTCGCCGGGGCACTTGTAGCTCTGCTTCGACGAGAGCTGGGCGCCGACGGAGAGTTCCTGGCCGTACCAGCCCTCCGGCACCGGCATGCTGATGCCGCTGACGGCGTCCGGCACCGAACCGCTCTCGATCTTCGGCGGCTCCGACTGCCGGGGGCCGGGCGACTGCCCGTCCTGGCCGCCGCTGCCACCGCCGTTCCCGCCACCGCCGTTCCCGCCACCACCGCTGCCGCCGCCGATCCCGCCGCCGCCTCCGTTGCCCCCGCCGCCGTTGCCGCCGAAGGGGTCCTGCGGTCCGCCCTCGCCGCCGCCGGGGCCGCCCTGGGTCTGCTGCGGGGAGACGGCCCGGTCGTTCCCCGAACCGTTGCCGTCGTCACGGGCCACCACGGTCACCCCGACGCCCACGCCCGCCAGCACGATCGCCGCCACCGCTATGGCTATCCCGGTCCGCACGCCCCGCCGCTTCTTCGCGGGCGGCTGCGCCGGATAGCCCGGGTACGCGCCGTACCCCGGATACACCGGCGGCTGCCCCGCCGCACCCCCGCCGGGATACGGCTCGAAGTACCCGGGCTGCTGCGGCTGTCCGGGAACGACCGGCGGCTGGCCGGGGGCGGCCGGCGGCCGGCCGTACGGGGTCGCCGGAGGGGGCTGCGGGGACGCCCACACCTGCGTGGGCCGCGTGCCCGGGTCCGCGTCCGGCCCGGGTGCCCGCCCGTCCGGCACGCCGGACGGGCCGCCCGCGCCGCCCGCACCGGCGCCCGCGCCCGCGTCGGCGGCGTCGGCGGAAGCCCCGCCACCGGCCGAACCCCCGGCGTCGGGGGCGCCCCCGGCACCGAACGCACCCCCGACACCGGCCGAATCATGGCCACCGGCCGAATCACGGCCACCGGCCGAACCCCCGGCACCGGCCGAACCCTCGCCCGCCGCCGAAGATGCCGCGTCGCTCGTGTCCCCCGCCGCCGTGTCCGTCGGCGGAGTCCCCGCAGGGCGGACCCGGTCCGTCCACGCCCTGCCGTCCCACCAGCGCTCGGTGGCGGGACCGTCACTTTTCTGCCCGGGGTCCGGGTACCACCCGGGAGGAGTCTCCTGCGTCATGTCCCCACCGTAAGAGGCGTCGGTGAAAGCCGTATGAGAGGGACCGGGCCCGCCGCCCGCTCCCGCCCGCCCGCACCCCCGCCGACCACCGGCAAGACGCCCCGGCGGCCCGCCGAGAAGTCCGGAAAAAGACCCCGCCGACGGCCCCCGGGCCCCGCTCCCGCGCCCCGCTACGCCATGTCACCCGGGAAGGCAAGACCTGTGACGTCCGCACGCCACCGGGACGTCCGGGCGGCTAGGCTCGTCGGCGGTACGTCATTCGGGCGACGCGGGGAGGGAGCGGGATGACAGAGGTACGGCCCCCGACCGCGGCCTCCGCTTCCCTGTGGGAGCGCGACGCGGAAGTCGCCGCCGTCACCCGGGCGGTGGACGCCCTGTGCGCGGACCCCTCGGCCCCGGGCGCCCTGCTGGCACTGCGCGGCGACGCCGGCCTCGGCAAGACCGCCTTACTGGCCGAGACCCGCCGGATCGCCGAGGCCCGCGACCGTGCGGTCTGGTCCGCCCGCGGCGGCGAGACCCTGCGCTCCGTCCCGTACAACGTGGTACGGCAGTTGCTCCAGCCCGCGCTGATCACGATGCACCCCGAGGAGGCCCGCGACCACCTCGGCGACTGCTACGACATCGTCGGCCCCGCCCTCGGCATCGCCGAGCCCGGCGAGCGGCAGGCCGACCCGCAGGGCGTGTGCGACGCCCTGGTCGCGGTGGTACGCGGACTCGTGGACCGGGACGGCCCGCTGGTGCTGCTCCTCGACGACGTGCACTGGGCGGACCAGGAGACGCTGCGCTGGCTCGCCGCGCTCGCCGAGCACCTCGGCGACCTGCCCGTCCTGCTCGTGATCGCCTACCGGCCCGACGACATCACCGAGGACAGCGCCCGGTACCTCGACGCGGCGGTCCGCGCCGCCGACGCCCGCACCGCCACGCTCAGCGTCCTCACCCCCGAGGCCACCGCCGGCCTCACCCGCGCCACCCTCGGCCCCCGCGCCGACGCCCCGTTCTGCCGCGAGGTGTGGGCCGTCACCGGCGGCAACCCGTACGACACCGTCGAACTCCTCGCCAAGGTCCGCGACAGCGCCCTCGCTCCCGTCGAGGCCAACGCGCGGAAACTGCGCGAGCTGAACCGCGCGGCGCGCGGCGGCGGCCTCGTCGCCCGCCTGGAAGAACTCGGCATGCACGCCACCAAGTTCGCCCTGGCCGCCGCCGTCCTCGGCACCGGCATCACCGTCGACATGGTGGCCCGGCTGGCCACCCTCGACCGCGCCGAGGCCGTGCGCTGCGCCGAACTGCTGCGCGGCGCCCGCATCCTCACCGAACCCGACCCGGCCACCGGACAGGGCGCCGACGACCTGGAGTTCGTCCACCCGCTGATCGCCACCGCGGTCTACGAGTCCATACCCGACGCGCTGCGCCGCGCCATGCACGGCATAGCCGCCCAGCTCGTCACCGACTCCGGGCTCGGCGCCGCCGCGGCCTCCCGGCATCTGCTCCAGGTCCACCCGGACGACGACGCGGAACTCGTGGAGCAACTGCGCGAGGCCGCCCGCGAGCACCTCGCCGTCGGCGCCCCCGACGCGGCCCGCCGCTGCCTCGAACGGGCCCTGGAGGAACCGCCGCCGCCCGAGATCCACGCACACGTGCTCTACGAACTGGGCTGCGCCACCCTGCTCACCGCGCCCGCCACGACCATCCGCCATCTGCGCACCGCCCTGGACATGCCGGGCCTGGCCGGCGACGCGCGGGTCGACGCCGTGGTCCGTCTGTCGCAGGCACTGCTGCACAACGACCAGTTGGAGGAGGCCGTCCGCACGGTCGAGGCCGAGGCCGCCCTGCATCCGCCGGGCCCCGCCCAACTGAGGCTGCGGGCCGTCCAGTACATGTGGGAGGGCATCCACGCCGGTGAGGACGGCTCGCCCGGCCGCTCCGAGCGCCTCGCCGCCCTCGCCCGCACCTGCACCGGCCGGGACAACGCCGAACGCGCCCTGCTGATCCTGCGCGCCTTCGACGCCATGACCCACGGCGAGAACGCCGACGAGGTCGCCGCCCTGTGCGACCGCGCCCTCGTCGACGGCCGCCTCGCGCCCGGCCTCGGCTGGACCGACACCGAGTGGGGCCTGGAACTGCTGATGATGCTGGCCAGCGCCTACGCCTACACGGACCGCCTGGACCGCGCCGAGGAACTGTTCGCCGAGGCCCTGCGCGCGTACGAGACGGCGGGCTGGAGCGGCGGCCACCTCGCCCTCGCCCATGCCTACGTCGGCCTCGGCCGGCGCCGGCGGGGCCGGCTCGAAGAGGCCGAGGCGTCCCTGCGGGAGTCGCTGCGGCTGGCCGAGCGGGTCGGCCGGGGCCTGCCGCTGTACTGGTCGGCGACCTGCAACCTGGTCGACACGCTGCTCGCCCGCGGCCGGGTCGGCGAAGCCTGGGCCGTCGCCGAGCAGTACGACTTCGCGCCGCCGTACCCGTCCACGATCGTGCTGCCCGACCCCCGTTCCGTACGGGGCAGACTGCTGCTCGCCGTCGGCCGCACCGAGGACGGCGTCAACGAGCTGGAGGACGCGGAGAAGGCCGCCGCCGCGCGGGGCCATCTGAACCCGGTGGTGGTCCCCTGGGCGCTCGACCTAGCTCGTGCCCTGGCCACCCAGGACCCCGGCCGCGCCGCCCGCCTGCTCTCCGACGCCCGCCGCCGGGCCGAGCGGTTCGGCACCGCCACCGCGAAGGGCGAGGCCCTGCGCTGCGCCGCCGCCCTGGCGACCGGCCGGCCCGCGGTCGACCTGGCCGCGCGGGCGGTGGCCCACCTCGAAGCCTCACCGTGCCAGTACGAACACGCCGCCGCTCGCGTCGAGTACGGCATCGCCGCCCGCTCGGCCGAGGACCTCAACCGCGCCCTGGCCCTCGCCCGCACCTGCGGCACCGACGGCCTGGCGACCCGCGCGGAGGCGGCCCTGCGGGCCGTGGCGGCCCTCAACTAGGCGTCTTCCCCGGCTTCCTCGGCCAGCACCCGCTGCGCCGTCGCGAACGCCGAGTTGGCCGCCGGGACGCCGCAGTACACGGCCGTCTGGAGCAGCGCGGCGCCGATCTCGTCCGGGCTGAGCCCGTTGCGGCGGGCCGCACGGACGTGCATGGCCAGCTCCTCGTAGTGCCCGTGGGCGACCAGCGCGGTCAGCGTGATCAGGCTGCGCTCCCGGCGCGAGAGGGTCTCGTCGGTCCAGATCTCGCCCCAGGCGTAGCGCGAGATGAAGTCCTGGAACCGGGCCGTGAACGGCGTCTGCCGGGACTGCGCCCGGTCCACGTGGGCGTCGCCGAGCACCTCCCGCCGTACCGCCATGCCCCGCTCGGCACCCCCGTCGAAGTGGTTCCGGAGCGCGGTGAGCACCGCCTCGGGGCGTTCGGCCGGCGCCAGGTGGGAGGCGCCCGGGATCTCCACCAGGGTGGCGTCCGGCACCGCGTCGGCGATCTCCCGCAGATGCGCGGGCGGGGTCGCCGGGTCGTCCCGGCCGGCGATGAGCAGCGTGGGCACGCGGATGCCGGCGAGCCGGTCCCGCAGGTCGAACGCGGCCAGCGCGTCACAGCAGGCGGCGTACGCTTCCGGGTCGGCCTCCCGGTGGTCCCGTACCAGCTCGGGCACGGTGAACCCGGGCGTGAACCAGCGGTCGTCAGCGCTCTCCGCGAGCTTCGCCAGGCCCTCCCGGCGCACCAGTCCGGCCCGTTCCTCCCACGGCCGGGAGCCGTTGAAGTGGGCCGAGGAGCAGATCACGGCCAGCGACGACAGCCGGTCGGGGTGGTGCGCGGCCAGATGCAGACCGACCGCCCCGCCCAGCGACACGCCCGCGTACGCGAACCGCGCCACGCCGAGCGAGTCGGCCAGCGCCAGCACCAGCGCGGCGAGGTCGCCGACGGTCGCGCCCGCGGCGATCAGGTCCGCCGGCGAACCGCCGTGCCCCGGCAGGTCCCAGCGGACCACCCGGTGCCCGATGGACAGCTCGGGCGCCACCTTGTCCCACAGCGCGTACGAGGTGCCCAGCGAGGGCCCGAGCAGCAGCGGGGGAGCGGTGGCGGGGCCTTCCGTACGGTGATTGAGCAGGGTCAACGTCGCTCCAGTGCGCGGTCGGTCAGGGCAGCGGCGCTGCCGGTGTAACGGGCGGGCTCGGTGAGGGCGTCGAGGTCCACGTCCCGCAACTCCGGTACCTCGGCGAGGAGTTCGGCGAGGGTGCGGCCCTCGGCGTAGGTGCGCCCGGCCAGTCCGGTCAGCAGGGCCTTGGCGCGGGAGCGGCCGAGCAGCGGGGCCAGTTCGGCGGAGAGGCGCTCGGAGACGATCAGGCCGTGGGTGAGGCCGAGGTGGGCGCGCATCGCCTCGGGGCGCACCCGGAGGCCCTCGGTGAGTTCGGCGGCGTCGCGGGCCGCGCCGCCGGTCAGCCGCAGCAGGTCGCGCAGCGGTTCCCACTCGGCGTGCCAGGCGCCGGCCGGCCGCTCGTCCTCGGCGGCCAGCGAGCCGTACAGCACCGCCGCGAGCTGCGGTGCGCGCCGGGCCGCCGCCGCGATCAGCGTGGACCGTACGGGGTTGGCCTTGTGCGGCATCGCCGACGATCCGCCGCCGCTGCCCTCCGCCAGCTCCCCGGTCTCGGTCCGGCCGAGGGCGAGGACGTCCGCCGCGATCTTGCCCAGCGCCCCGGCGGTGAAGGCCAGGCACCCGGCGAGGTCGGCGACCGGCGTCCGCAGCGTGTGCCACGGCAGCGCCGGTTCGGCCAGGCCCAGTTCACGGGCGTACGCCCCCGGCAGCGCGGTCGGGTCCCCGGCGCCGTACGCCCCGAAGGCCGCGAGGGTGCCGGCGGCGCCGCCCAACTGGGCGGGCAGGTGCGCGCGGACGGCCGTGACCCGGTCCCGGGCGTCCAGGACCAGCGACCGCCACCCGGCCGCCTTCAGCCCGAAGGTGGTCGGCACGGCGTGCTGGGTCAGCGTCCGCCCCGGCATCGCGGTGTCCCGGTGCCGGGCGGCCAGCGCGGCGAGCGCCCGCTCGGTCCGGGCCAGGTCGGCGAGGACCGCGTCGAGGGCGCGGACGGCGACCAGCATCGTGGCGGTGTCCATGATGTCCTGGCTGGTCGCGCCCCGGTGCACGTACGGGCCGTACTCCTCGCCGACCGCCTTCGTCAGATCGGCGACCAGGGGGATCACCGGGTTGCCGCCGCCGCGCGCCCGCTCGGCGAGCGAGAGCAGGTCGAAGCGGTCCGGGTCGGCGGCCCCGGTCACCGCCGTCGCCGCCGCCTCGGGCGCCAGGCCCAGCGCCACCTGGGCGCGGGTCAGCGCCGCCTCCGCGTCCAGCAGTGCCCGCAGATACGCGCGGTCGCCGGTCGCGTCGGCGGCCGGGGAGCCCGCCCACCCGGGGGCGAGCAGGCTCACTTCGGTGGCATCGGATGTCACTGGTACTCCAGGAAGACCGTCTCGCCCTCGCCCTGAAGGCGGATGTCGAAACGGTACGTGCCCGGCCGCTCCTCGGCCGCGATCAGCGTGTCGCGCCGCTCGGCGGGCACCCGGGCGAGCAGCGGGTCGGCGGCCAGCGCCGCGTCGTCGCCCGGCAGGTAGATCCGGGTGAACAGGTGGGTGAGCAGTCCGCGTGCGAACACGCACACGCTCACGTACGGCGCGCTCCGTCCGCGTGCCCCGGGCCGCAGCGTGTGCGCGTACCAGTGCCCGTCGGCGTCGGTCTGGATGCGGCCCCAGCCGGTGAACTCCACGCCGTTGCGCCCGAGATACGTGCCCGCCGCCGGGTCGCGGCGCATCGAACCGTCGGCCGTCGGCAGGTTGCCGTCCGGGTCCGGGCCCCACAGCTCGATCAGCGCGTCCGGCAGCGGCCAGCCGGCGCCGTCGAGGACGTACCCGTGCACGGTGACCGTGTCCGGGTGGCCCAGGGGGGCGATGTCCTCGCCGCCGCGGAAGGGCAGCGCGTACCCGTAGAACGGGCCGACCGTGTGCGACGGAGTGGGCAGGACGCTCTCCGGCCTGCCGGTGTCGATCTTCGTCATGGCAGGTCAGCGCCCTTCTTCGATCCAGGTGGCGGTGGGCCCGTCGAGCACGATGTCCCAGTGGTAGCCGAGCGAGAACTCCGGCACCGACAGGCTGTGGTCGTACGTCGCGATCAGCCGCTGCCGGGCGGCGTCGTCCGTCACCGACTGAAGGATCGGGTCGTACGGGAAGAGCGGGTCGTTGGGGAAGTACATCTGCGTCACCAGCCGCTGGGTGAACGCGGTGCCGAAGACGGAGAAGTGGATGTGGGCCGGCCGCCAGGCGTTGACGTGGTTGCGCCACGGGTAGGGGCCCGGCTGGATGGTGGTGAAGCGGTAGAAACCGTCGTCGTCGGTGATCGTGCGGCCGGCGCCGGTGAAGTTGGGGTCCAGCGGCGCGTCGTGCTGCTCGCGCTGGTGGGCGTAGCGGCCGGCCGAGTTGGCCTGCCAGATCTCCACCAACTGGCCGCGCACCGGCCGGCCGGCGCGGTCCAGGAGCCGCCCGGAGACGGTGATCCGCTCGCCGATCGGCTCGCCCGCGTGCTGCCGGGTCAGGTCGTTGTCGACCGCGGTGAGGTCGCGCTCCCCGAAGGCGGGGGAGGCCAGCTCGACCAGTTCCGGGTCCTTGGTGACGTCGATGTTGACCGGCGGCTGCTGGGGGTGCCGCAGCAGCGAGGAGCGGTACGGCGCGTAGTCGCGGCGCGGGTGGTGCTCGACGGGGGCGCCGTCGGCGACCCGCTTCTCGTACGCGGCGTGCTCGGCGGCGATCTCCGCGTCGATGTCGTGCTGGGTGAGAGTCATGGGGGTTCCCGGTTCCTTATCGTTCCAGGGTGAGGGCGAGGCCCTGGCCGACGCCGATGCAGAGGGTGGCGACGCCGGTGCCGTGGCCCTTGCGGGCGAGCTGGTGGGCGACGGTGCCGGCGAGGCGGGCACCGGAGGCGCCGAGGGGGTGGCCGAGGGCGATGGCGCCGCCCTGCGGGTTGAGGATCGCGGGGTCGAACTCGGGCCATTCGGCGACGCAGCCGAGCACCTGGGCGGCGAACGCCTCGTTCAGCTCCAGCACGTCCAGGTCGGCGAAGGTCTTGCCGGCCTTGGCGAGGGCGCGGTTGACGGCCTCGACGGGGGCGAGTCCGAAGTAGTGCGGGTCCAGGGCGGAGACGCCGGTGGCGGAGATCCGGGCCAGCGGTTCGCGGCCGGTGGCCTTCAGCCCTTCCTCGTCGACCAGGAGCAGGGCGGCGGCGCCGTCGTTCAGCGGGGAGGCGTTCCCGGCGGTGACCGTGCCGTTCTCCTCGCGGAAGGACGGCTTCAGCCTGGCCATGGCCTCCAGGGAGGCGGTGGGGCGCACCGACTCGTCGGCGGTGAGGACCACCGGGTCGCCCTTGCGCCGGGGAAGGGTGACGGGCGCCAGCTCGGCGTCGAACAGGCCCGCCTCCTGGGCGCGGGCGGCCTTCCGGTGGGAGGCGAGCGCGAACTCGTCCTGCTGCTCGCGGCTGATCTTGTGCTTCTCGGCGATCAGCTCGGCCGACTCGCCCAGCGGGACCGTCCACTGCGGTTCCATCCGGGGGTTGACCATGCGCCAGCCCAGCGTGGTGGAGTACAGCTCGGCGTGCCCGGCCGGGAACGGCTTGTCGCTCTTGGGCAGCACGTACGGGGCGCGGGTCATGGACTCCACGCCGCCGGCCAGGGCGATGTGCGCGTCGCCGAGGGCGATGGCGCGGGCGGCCTGGATCACCGCCTCCAGGCCGGAGGCGCAGAGCCGGTTGACGGTGACGCCGGGGACGGAGGTGGGCAGGCCGGCGAGGAGGGCGGCCATGCGGCCGACGTTGCGGTTCTCCTCACCGGCGCCGTTGGCGTTGCCGAAGTACACGTCCTCGATCCGGGACGGGTCCAGGGACGGGGTGCGGGCGAGGAGTTCGCGGATGGCGTGCGCGGCGAGGTCGTCGGGGCGGACGCCCGCCAGGGAGCCGTTGTACTTGCCGATCGGGGTGCGGACGGCGTCGACGAGGTAAACCGGGTTCACGACTGGATCTCCTGGGCGACGGTGAGTGCGGCGGCGGTCCTGGCGGTGATCTCCTCGACGGTGACGCCGGGCGCTGTCTCCGCCAGCACCAGGCCGTCGTCGGTGACGTCGAGGACACCGAGGTCCGTGATGACCCGGTTCACACACGCTCTGCCGGTCAACGGCAGCGCGCACTCCTCGACGATCTTCGGTGAGCCGTCCTTGGCGGTGTGCGTCATCACCACGATCACCGTGCGGGCGCCGTGCACCAGGTCCATCGCCCCGCCGATGCCGGTGATCATCTTTCCCGGGATCGCCCAGTTGGCCAGGTCGCCGCGGGCGGAGACCTGCATCGCCCCGAGCACCGCGACGTCGATGTGCCCGCCGCGGATCATGCCGAAGGACAGCGCGGAGTCGAAGAAGGAGGCGCCGGGCAGGACCGTGACGGTCTCCTTGCCGGCGTTGATCAGGTCGGGGTCCACCTGGTCCTCGGCCGGGTAGGGGCCGGTGCCGAGGATGCCGTTCTCGGACTCCAGGGTGACCTCGACGCCCTCGGGGAGGTAGTTCGGGATCAGCGTCGGCAGGCCGATGCCGAGGTTGACGTACTGGCCGTCCGTCAGCTCGCGGGCCGCGCGGGCGGCCATCTCTTCGCGGGTCCAGGCCATCAGTCGTTCACCGTTCCCTGAGCCGGAGGCGCGGAGACCGTCCGCTTCTCGATCTTCTTGTCCGCCGCCTGCTCCGGCGTGAGCGCGATCACCCGCTGGACGAAGATCCCCGGCAGGTGCACCGCGTCGGGGCCGATCTCGCCGGGCTCGACCAGTTCCTCCACCTCGGCGATCGTGACCTTTCCGGCCATCGCGGCGAGCGGGTTGAAGTTCCGGGCGGACTTGTTGAACACCAGGTTCCCGTGCCGGTCGCCCTTCCAGGCCCGGACCAGCGCGAAGTCGGTGCGGATGCCCCGCTCCAGCACGTACTCGGTGCCGTCGAACTCCCGCACCTCCTTGGCCGGGGAGGCCAGCGCGACCCCGCCGTCACCGTCGTAGCGCCAGGGCAGCCCGCCCTCGGCGACCTGGGTGCCGACCCCGGCCGGGGTGTAGAACGCCGGTATCCCGGCGCCGCCGGCCCGCAACCGCTCGGCGAGCGTGCCCTGCGGGATCAGCTCGACCTCCAGCTCGCCGGCCAGGTACTGCCGGGCGAACTCCTTGTTGGCCCCGATGTACGAGCCCGTCACCCGGGCGATCCGGCCGGCGGCCAGCAGCACGGCCAGGCCCGACTCCATCGCGCCGCAGTTGTTGGAGACCACCGACAGGCCGCCGACCCCGCGCTCGTACAGCGCCTGGATCAGTACGTCCGGCACACCGCTCAGTCCGAAGCCGCCCACCGCCAGCGACGCGCCCTCAGGCACATCGGCCACCGCCTCCGCGGCGGTGGCCACCACCTTGTCCATCCGAGAAGCCCCATCTCTGCGAGTGCCCGAACCAGGAATTAATCAGGGCACTGAGTATTTCCGCGAGGTTTCCCACACGCTGCCACCGGTGGGCGTGGCCGTCAAGACCCCAGTTCAACGGGGCTATGTGAGATAGGTCGGTCACTGACAGGGGAGGGATCGGCCGAGTATCGTTCAGTGCACCGACGAATATGATCACGGGAGCGCACATGGCCGCGGTGGATCTCACCACCCATCCCGGGCACCTGGCCCGGCGGCTGCAGCAGGCGCACTACCTGCTGTGGAACACGATGGTCTCCGAGGAGACCACCTCGCCGCAGTTCGCGGTCCTCAACGCCCTCGTCGCCGAACCGGGCCTGGACCAGCGCACGGTGGGGGAGCGGGTGGGGCTGGACCGCTCCACGATCGCCGAGGTGATCAGCCGGCTGGACCGCCGGGGACTGCTGGACAAGGTCCGGGACCCGGGGGACGGCCGCCGCTTCCTGCTCCGCCTCACCGACGAGGGCGTGCGCGTGCACCGCAAGCTGGCGGTGCGCACGGCCAGGATGAACCAGGTCTTCCTGGCCCCGCTCTCCGCCGCGGAGCAGTCCGTCTTCTTCGACCTCATCCAGCGGGTCTCGGACGCCGCCGAGGGGCTGCGCAACCCGGCCGAACCGGTCGCGTCGCCCCGCTGATCAGGACGCGTCCGCGAACACCACCCACACCTGCCCGTCGGCGAACCCGAGCGGCTCGCCGTCCGGCGCGGTGAACGCCGTGCCGTCCGCGGCCGAGCCGCGCCGCCAGGCCGCCGCGTGCGCCCGCCCGTCGCGCAGCACCTCGGCCTTCCCGGAACCGACCGTCTCGGCGTAGGGCGAGTGGTTGCCGCGGAAGTCGTGCAGCGCCGAGGAGCGCACGTCCACGTACTGCACGACCACGGTCGCCGGGGCCAGCCGCCGCCCGCCGGGCGTGACGGCCGGCTCGCCGTCCATGGCGACCAGCCAGCGGTTGCGGTCCGCCGACCAGGTGAAGGTGAAGCGGGCCGCCGGGTAGCGCACCGTGCGCGAGGTCTGCGGACGGCCGCCCGCCGGGGCCGCGCCGTGGCGGAAGCCGGTGGTCAGGGCACCCGGCCCGGCAGCCGAGGGCAGCAGCTCGCCGGGGCGCAGATAGAGGTTGTGCGGGGCGGGCCGGGCGGTGTCGCGGACGTACGCCCCGGGGTTCTCCTCGGGCGTTCCGGCCCGCAGCGGCGCACCGGCGATGCGCGGCAGCAGTTTCCGCTGCGCGCCGGAGAAGGCGAGCACCGGCTGGTCGAACTGGCGCAGCAGTTCGAGGTCGGACTCACGGGCGCTGCGCACCGGGCCGACCGAGGCGGGCAGCCTGGTCGCGTAGAGGGCCATCAGCCGGCTCAGCCCGCCCTCGACCGGCTCCACGTACACCACGTCCGCGGAGTCGAGCCCCGCCTGGGGCCGGGCCGCCCGCACGTTGTCGACCTTCACCGCGAGGACCGGCCCGGCGGCCGGCCGCCGAGCCGCCGCCGCGGGCTCCCGCGACGGCGGCCGTGACGGCTCCCTCGACGACGGACCCGGCGACGGGGACTGCGCCCGGTGCCCGGACCCCCGCCCGTCGTCCGGTCCCGGCCCCGCCGCGCAGCCCGCCGTACCGCCCGCCGCCAGCAGCGCCGCCACCGCCGCCGTCAGCACCGCTCGTGCTTCCCGTCGCATCCCGACCACCCGCCCGCCTTCTCTGTGCACGATCGTGCGCCTCTTGGCGCATTTGTTGCCATACCCGACTTCTTCTGATACGCGACCGGTGATCGGCTGATCGGACCATCCGACGGCGGTTGGGCGGGGAGCGCCTCGGGTACCCGGGCGCGGCGAAGAGGCCATGCGCACGGCGAGGAAGGGAGTGCGGCACGATGAAGGCTGTGACCTGGCAGGGCAAGCGGGACGTACGGGTGGAGGACGTGCCCGACCCCAGGGTCCAGGAACCGACGGACGCGGTCATCCGGGTGACGTCTTCCGGGCTGTGCGGCTCCGACCTGCATCTGTACGAAGTGCTGACGCCGTTCATGACGCCCGGCGACATCCTCGGGCACGAGCCGATGGGCATCGTCGAGGAGGTCGGCCCCGAGGTGCCGAACCTCAAGCCGGGCGACCGGGTCGTGGTGCCGTTCCAGATCGCCTGCGGCCACTGCTACATGTGCGGCACCGGCCTGCCCACGCAGTGCGAGACCACCCAGGTCACCGGCGAGGGCATGGGCGCCGCTCTGTTCGGCTACACCCGCCTGTACGGCGCGGTGCCGGGCGCACAGGCCGAGTACCTGCGCGTCCCGCAGGCCCACTACGGGCCGATCAAGGTGCCCGACGGCCCGCCGGACGACCGGTTCGTCTACCTCTCCGACGTGCTGCCCACCGCCTGGCAGGCGGTCGCCTACGCCGACGTCCCGCAGGGCGGCACCGTCGCCGTGCTCGGCCTCGGCCCGATCGGCGACATGGCCTGCCGGGTCGCGCAGGTCAAGGGCGCCGGCCGGGTGTTCGGCGTCGACCTGGTGCCGGAGCGGCTGCGCCGGGCCCGCGAACGGGGCGTGGAGACGTACGACCTGAGGTCCTTCGACAGCGAGAAGGAACTGGTCCAGGCGATCCGCGACGAGACCGACGGGCGCGGCCCCGATGCCGTGATCGACGCGGTCGGCACCGAGGCGCACGGCAGCGCCGTCGCCAAGCTGGTGCAGCAGGGGGCCGCGGTGCTGCCCCGCAAGATCGGCGGCCCGATGGCGGAACGCTTCAGCGTCGACCGGCTCGCCGCCCTCTACACCGCCATCGACCTGGTGCGGCGCGGCGGCACCATCTCGCTCTCCGGCGTGTACGGCGGCATGGCCGACCCGATGCCGATGCTCACCCTGTTCGACAAGCAGATCCAGATGCGGATGGGCCAGGCCAACGTACGCCGCTGGAGCGACGACATCCTGCCCTACCTCACCGACGAGGACCCGCTCGGCGTGCACGACTTCGCCACCCACCGGGTGCCGCTCGCCGAGGCGCCGCGGGCGTACGAGATGTTCCAGAAGAAGCAGGACGGCGCGGTCAAGGTGCTGATGAAGCCCTGACTCAGGAGGGCGGGGCCAGGATCTGCGCGAGGTCGAAGCGGACCGGCTCCGCCAACTGGGCGAAGGTGCAGCTCTCCGGCGTACGGTCCGGGCGCCAGCGGCGGAACCGGGCGGTGTGCCGGAACCGCGCCCCGTTCTCCATGTGGTCGTACGCCACCTCGGCCACCCGCTCCGGTCGCAGCGGCACCCACGACAGGTCCTTCTTCCCCGACCAGCGGCTCGGCGCCCCCGGCAGCCGGGCCGACTCGTGCGCGGCCTCGTCCCCCCAGGCCGCCCACGGGTGACCGGAGACATCGTCCATGCGCAGCGGCTCCAGCTCGGCCACCAGCTCGGCGCGCCGCTTCATGGCGAACGCCGCGCTGACGCCGACGTGCTGGAGGACGCCCCGGTCGTCGTAGAGGCCGAGCAGCAGCGAGCCGACCACCGGGCCGCTCTTGTGCAGGCGGTACCCGGCCACCACCACGTCCGCCGTCCGCTCGTGCTTGACCTTGAACATCGCCCGCTCGTCCGGCCGGTAGCGCAGATCGAGCGGCTTGGCCACCACCCCGTCCAGGCCCGCCCCCTCGTACTGCTCGAACCAGCGCCGCGCCACCTCGATGTCCGTCGTCGCCGGCGCCAGGTGCACCGGCGCGCTCACCCCCCGCAGCGCCCGCTCCAGCAGCGCCCGCCGGTCGGCCAGCCCCACGTCGAGCAGCGACTGGCCGTCCAGCGCCAGCAGGTCGAAGGCGACGAACGACGAGGGCGTCCGCTCGGCCAGCGTCCGCACCCGGGACTCGGCCGGATGGATGCGCTCGGTCAGCGCGTCGAAGTCCAGCCGCCCCTCCCGGGCGATCACGATCTCCCCGTCGACCACGCACCGCTGCGGCAACCGCTCCCGCACCGCCTCCGCCAGCTCAGGGAAGTACCTGGTCAGCGGCTTGCCCGTGCGGCTGCCGAACTCCACCTCGGGCCCGTCGCGGAACACGATCGCCCGGAACCCGTCCCACTTCGCCTCGTACTGCATCCCCGGCGGGATCGACGCCACGGACTTGGCGAGCATCGGCTTCACGGGCGGCATCACGGGCAGATCCATGGTCCGATTCTGACCGTGTACGCCGGTTGTCGCCTGATGTGCGCGCGATGTCCGGGTGGCCTACCGTGGCCGGCATGGGCGAAGCGGTGGAACTCCAGGCGGGCGGCCGGACGGTGCGGCTGTCCAGCCCGGACAAGGTCTTCTTCCCGGAGCACGGCTACACCAAGCTGGACCTGGCCCGCTACTACCAGGCCGTCGCCCCCGGCATCCTGCGCGCCCTGCGGGACCGGCCCACCACCCTGGAGCGCTACCCGGACGGCATCACCGGCGAGTGGTTCTACCAGAAGCGCGCGCCCAAGGGGATGCCCGACTGGATTCCCACCGCGCACATCACCTTCCCCAGCGGACGCAGCGCCGACGAGATGTGCCCCACCGAGGAGGCCGCGGTGCTGTGGGCCGCCCAGTACGGCACCCTCACCTTCCACCCCTGGCCGGTACGCCGCGGCGACGTCGACCACCCCGACGAACTCCGCCTCGACCTCGACCCCCAGCCCGGCACCGACTACGACGACGCGGTCCGCGCCGCGCACGGACTGCGGGCGGTGCTGGAGGAGTTCGGCGGGCTGCGCGGCTGGCCCAAGACCTCCGGCGGACGCGGCCTGCACGTCTTCGTCCCCATCGAGCCGCGCTGGACGTTCACCCAGGTGCGGCGGGCCGCCATCGCCGCCGGGCGGGAACTGGAGCGGCGGATGCCGGACCGGGTCACCACCAGGTGGTGGAAGGAGGAGCGCGGCGAACGGATCTTCGTGGACTACAACCAGACCGCCCGGGACCGCACCATCGCCTCCGCCTACTCCGTCCGCCCCCGCCCGCACGCCCCTGTCTCCGCGCCCCTGACCTGGGACGAGGTCGGCACCGCGCACCCGGCGGACTTCGACATCACGACCATGCCCGCGCGCTTCGCCGAACTCGGCGACGTCCACGCGGACATGGACGCGCACGCCTACTCCCTCGACGCCCTGCTGGAACTGGCGGCACGGGACGAGCGCGAACATGGGCTCGGTGATCTGCCGTACCCGCCCGAGTATCCGAAGATGCCGGGGGAACCCAGGCGGGTACAGCCGAGCCGGGCGAAGAAGCCCCGGCCTACAACTCCTTGATCCGGACGTCCCGGTAGGACACCACGTCCGTCGTGCCGTGCACCTGGAGCCCGACATAACCGGAGGCGAACCGCCGCCCGTCGGTGCCCGGGTCGTCCGACCGCGGCGGCTCGAACATCTGGCCGCCGGTGTTGTCGAACTCGTTGATCAGCACGCCGTTGCGGTAGACCGAGTAGTGCTGGTCGACCACCCGGATCTCGTAGTCGTTCCAGGTGCCCTTCTGGGTCACCCCCGCGCCCGCCAGCCCGACCCGGTCGAAGCCGTACACCGACCCGGTCTTGTACATGTCGCCGGCGGGGCTGTCGAACTCCTGGATCTCGTGGCCGTACTTGATCGCGACCCACTCCGGCCGCGACTCCTCCGGGTGGTCGTGGACCCACGGGAAGCGCACGAACACCCCGGAGTTGGCGTTGCCGGTGCCCGGGGCGTCGTCCCGCCACTGGAGCTTCAGCGAGAAGTCGCCGTACTTGCGCTCCGGGAACCACATCATGCCCATGCCCGGGGTCGTGGTGGAGGAGGTGATCGACCCGTCCGGGTTCAGCCCGAACGAACCGCCGCCCACCTGCTCCCACTTGGCGAACGACTCGGCGGTCCCGTCGAGGATCGTGCGGTAGCCGTCGGTCTGGCCCGGCTCGCCGATCCCGGAGGCGCGGGCCGCCCGGTTGATCGCCTTGTACTCACGTCCGTCCACGACACCCTCGGCCCGCAGGGCGTCCAGCACCTCCCGTACGTGCTTGAGGAACAACTGGTGGGACGTCCACTCCTTCTCGTCCTCGATCAGCTCGCCGATCCGGCACCGGTTGTTCGTCACCCGGTTGGGCACCCCCGAGTCGACCGTGCCGACGATCACCGTCAGCCGCTCGTCGTACTCCGGGCAGGGCGGCGCCGGGACCCCGCCGCCGGCCACCACCGTGAAGCTCACGGTGCCGGCCGCCGAGGTGTTCCCCGCCTTGTCGCTCGCCCGGTAGGCCACGGTGTGCCGTCCGGCCCGGTCCACCACCACCGGCGCGGTGTACGCCAGGTAGGGGCCGCCGTCGAGCGAGTACTCGACGCCCGCGAGCCCCGAGCCGCCCTCGTCGGTGGCGCTGACGGTCACCTTGGCGCCGCCGACGTACGCGCCGTCCGCGTTGCGGGTGCCGGACACGGTCGCGCCGGTCACCGGCGGGGTGGTGTCCTTCGGGGGAGTGGCGACCACCGTGAACGCGACGCTCTTCTCGGCGGCCACGTTCCCGGCCTTGTCGGTGGCGCGGTAGCGCACGGTGTGGGTGCCGACCTGGTGCACCATGACCGGCCCGGTGTACGCCTGCCACGCGCCGTCGCCGATCGCGTACTCGATGGTGTTGACGCCGGACCCGGTGTCGGAGGCGGTGACGGTCACCGTCGCCATGTCCAGGTACGCCCCGTCGGCGTTCCGCTCGCCGGCCACCGTCGCCGAGGTCTCCGGCGCGGTGGTGTCCTCGGTCGGCGGCGCCACCACGGTGAACGTCACGCTCTTCTCGGCGGCGGCGTTGCCCGCCTTGTCGAACGCCCGGTACCGCACGGTGTGTTCACCGACCTGGTCGATCACGACCGGGGCGGTGTACGGCTGCCAGGCGCCGTCCGCGCCGATCGCGTACTCGATCCGGTCCACGCCGGAGCCCGCGTCGGTGGCGCTGACCGTGACGCTCGCCGAACCGACGTAGGCGCCCGCCGCGTTCCGGGTGCCGGCCACGTCCGCCGCCGTCCCGGGCGCGGTGGTGTCCTCGCCGCCGCCCTCGGTGACCACCAGCACGCCCTTCATCTCCCCGTGCCCGGGGATCGTGCAGTGGTACAGGTAGCGGCCGGGGCTGAGGGTGACCTCGGCGGTGTGCCGGCCGCCCTGGTCGTCGAACGGGTTGGCCAGGATGTTGAGCTGCACGTCGCTGTTGTACGCGGGGTCGCTGGTCACGAACGTCAGCGTGTGCGGCATCCCGGTGGTGTTGCCGGTGGCCTCGCTGTTCTCGAAGACGATCGTGGCCGGCCCCGCCACCGCCGTCTCCGGCGCCGACGTGTACTTGGTGATGTCGTCGCCCGCCGTCCAGGTCAGGACCTGGTCCGCGCGGGCGGAGGGGTCGTCCTGCTGCCCGACGGCCGTCGTCTGCAGGCCGAGCGCCATCAGCAGGCCCGCCAGCAGGGCGGCCCACACTCTTCGCTGCCGTTTCACCGCGTCCCCCTCGCCAACTGTCCGGCGGCCGGGGTCGGCCCGCCGCCCGTGTAGGTGACCCGCCACAGCGCCGACTTGGCGTCCGAGGTGAAGAAGCCGCGCCCGTAGTCCAGGACGTACAGCGACCCGTCGGGACCGAACTTCCAGTCCATCAGGTTCTTGATGCCGTCGTTGCCGACCGGCACGATCTTCTTCAGCGACTCCGAGTGCACCGGCAGCCCGCCGTCGCCCTGCGTCGCCGGGTCCATGAGCACCGCGTTGCGCGGCTGGTCCGCGTCGTAGAAGTCACCGACGAACCACTTGCCGTCCCAGTACCGCGGCCACTTCACCGCGCTGTCGCCCGCGGCGTCGTAGCGGTAGACCGGCCCGTCCATCGCGGCCTGCCCGCCGCCCTTGAGCCACGGCAGCCTGTAGGTGGCCTCGTCCTTCTTGTACGACGGCACGCCGTTCTCGTCGCGCGGGAAGTCGGGGCCGCCGCCGTCCGGGGCGTACCAGATGTTGTTGCCGGTCACCGGCGGCAGGTTGACCAGGCCGTCGTTGTTCGGCGACTCGTTCCTCGGGTGGTCGCAGTCGTACCAGCCCAGCGGCTTGGACGGGTCCGGCAGGTTCCGGTCCCGGTAGGGCTGCTTGTTGCCCATGCAGTACGGCCAGCCCCGGTTGCTCGCCTTGGTGATCACGGCGAAGGTGTCGTACTTCGCCGGCCCCCAGGTCGGCGAGGGGCTGCTCGCGTCCGGGCCGACCCAGCCCGCGTAGAGGGTGTCGGTGGCCTTGTCGACGGAGATGCGGGCCGGGTTGCGGACGCCCATCACATAGATCTCGCCGCGGGTCTTCCCGCCGCCCTCGGCGGTCTCCTTGCCGGTGAACAGGTTGCCCGCGGGCAGCGTGTAGGTGCCGTCCGGCTCCGGGTGGATGCGCAGGATCTTGCCGTTGAGGTTGTTGGTGTTGCCGGCGGTGCGGCGGGCGTCGGCGAAGGAGACGCCCTTGAAGTTGGGCTGCGGGTTGTTGCCCGAGTAACCGTCGCTGAAGCCGCTGGAGTTGTTGTCACCGGTGGCGATGTAGAGATTGCCCTTGGAGTCCCAGGCCATCCCGCCGCCCGCGTGGCAGCAACTGTGGATCTGCACCGGCCACTTCAGCAGCACCTTCTCGCTGCCGAGGTCCAGCTTGTCGGTGGTCCGGTCGAGCGTGAAGCGGGAGACCCGCCGCTCGGCCATGTGCGTGTCCCGGTTGATCCCCGAGTGGGGTGTGTAGTGCAGATACACCCACCCGTTCTGTTCGAAGGCGGGGTCGAGTTCGATGCCGAGCAGGCCCTCCTCGACCTTGGTCAGCTCATCGCCGCCGCCCTTGTTGCCGAAGACGGTCAGCTCACCGGCGAGCGTGACCTTCCCGGTCGCCGGGTCGTAGACGTGGACCTGGCCCTTGCCCTTGCCGATGTCCGGGTCGTTCCAGTCGGTGATCACCGGCTGGGAGGAGTCCGCGCCGCCCCGGCCGATGTAGAACACCCGGCCGTCGGGGGCGGTGACCATGCCGTGCGGCTCGCCGATCTGGTCGTTGCGGCCGGGCTGGTTGGGCTGGGTGAGCCGCTCGGCCTTGTAGTTGCCGGTGATGGTGGCCTTGCAGTCGGCCCGGACGAGCCGGGTGGTCCACAGCAGGGCGCCGCGCAGGTGGGCGCGGAAGTCGGTCTCGTCGTACGAGGAGACCGTGCCGCCCATGCCGGTGTAGAAGGACCGCCCGCCGTCGTAGTCCCGGCACCAACTGACCGGGTGGTCCCAGCCGTTGGCGCTCGTCCCCGGTTGATATGTCGACTCGCGCACCCGGGCGACGGTGTGCACGTCACCGGAGGGGTTCCGCTCCCAGTTCAGCCACTTGTCGGGCCGCTTCCACTGCACGGGGAGGTCCTTGGTGGCCGGATGCAGCCGGTCGCCGACCTCGACGGTGGCCCGCTGGACGGCGCTCGGGCTCCCGGCCGCCGGGCGGGCGCCGACCAGACCGGTGAACCAGTCCGAGTACGGCTCCGCGCGGGCCGCGTCATGGATGCCGAGGAAGCCGCCGCCGGCCTCCATGTACGCCTCCAGGCCCGCCTCCTGCTCCGGGTCCAGGACGTCGCCGCCGCCGGTCAGGAACACCACGGCGTTGAACCGGCCGAGCCGCTTGTCGTTGGTGAACACCGACGCGTCGCCGGTGGCGGTGACGGTGAAGCGCTGGTCCGCCGGGCCGGACAGCCCGATCTTCTCGATGGCCGCGATCCCGGCGTCGACCACCGGGGACTCCTCTCCGGAGGCGGCGGAGCCGTAGAAGATCAGGACGCGTACCTCGGCGCCGCCCGGCGGCGACTTGATCGACATCGTTGTCAGTGACGGGTCCGGCGCCGGGCGGGCACCGGCCGCGGGGGCCGACAGCAGCCCCGCGGCCAGTAACCCGGCGGTCAGCGAAGCCGCCCCGGCCCGTCTGCGCAGACGGACGGACCTGTGGTGCACGGGCTTGTGATGCGATGAGAACCGCACGTGGTCACCCACCCCTCCTCGGTCGCAGCAACAGCGCCAAGGAAGCTAGACCTCTTTGCACGGTTCGCCAATAGGTATGACCGGGATGGAACGAACTTTGTCCTGAGTGTGGATAAACGGCGCGGGGCCCGCTACGGTCGCACAGGTTCCGCACGGCGCGGCACGGCGACGTCATGGCACATTCCTTACCAGGGTGGGGAGTTCGGCATGGACAGACGCGGCTTCAACCGACGGGTGCTGCTGGGCGGCGTGGCCGTCGCGACATCGTTGTCGCCGGCGCCGGAGTCCGCCGCGGCCCCCGCGGCCACCGACCCGCTGCGGACGGCCCCCGCCGGGGGCGAGGTCCGGCACCTGAAGATGTACGCCGAGAAACTGCCCGACGGGCAGATGGGCTACGGCTTCGAGAAGGGCAAGGCGACCGTGCCGGGCCCGCTGATCGAACTCAACGAGGGCGACACCCTGCACATCGAGTTCGAGAACACCATGGACGTCCCGGTCAGCCTGCACGTCCACGGCCTGGACTACGAGGTCTCCAGCGACGGCACCAAGCTGAACAAGAGCGACGTCCAGCCCGGCGCCACCCGCACCTACACCTGGCGCACCCACAAGCCCGGCCGGCGCGCGGACGGCAGTTGGCGCTCGGGCAGCGCGGGCTACTGGCACTACCACGACCACGTGGTGGGCACCGAGCACGGCACCGGCGGTCTGCGCAAGGGACTGTTCGGGCCGGTGATCGTCCGCCGCAAGGGCGACATCCTGCCGGACGCCACGCACACGGTCGTCTTCAACGACATGCTGATCAACAACCGGCCCGCGCACTCGGGACCCGACTTCGAGGCGACGGTCGGCGACCGGGTCGAGTTCATCGTGATCACGCACGGCGAGTTCTACCACACCTTCCACATGCACGGTCACCGCTGGGCGGACAACCGCACCGGCCTGCTCACCGGCCCCGACGACCCCAGCCAGGTCATCGACAACAAGATCACCGGGCCCGCCGACTCCTTCGGCTTCCAGGTGATCGCGGGGGAGGGGGTGGGCGCCGGGGCGTGGATGTACCACTGCCATGTGCAGAGCCACTCCGACATGGGGATGGTGGGCCTGTTCCTGGTGAAGAAGACGGACGGCACGATTCCGGGATACGACCCGCACGAGCACCACCACTGACCGTTCCGTCCCCGTCTCGGCTCCGGCGGCCCGCGGCTATCCTGATCCGCAGTTGCCGAGGAGGAGATCGGGTGAGCGAGACAGCGCCGCGTCCCACGCTGGAGGCGGTGGCCGCCCGCGCCGGTGTCTCACGGGCCACCGTCTCCCGGGTGGTGAACGGCGCCGCCGGCGTCCGGGAGGCACTCGTGGAGAAGGTCCGCCGCGCGGTCGAGGAACTCGGCTACGTGCCCAACCAGGCCGCGCGCTCCCTGGTGACCCGGCGGCACGACGCGGTCGCCGTGGTCGTCGCCGAACCCGAGTCCCGGGTCTTCGCCGACCCCTTCTTCGCCCTGCAACTGCGCGGCATCAGCAAGGAACTCACCGCCCACGACAACCAGCTCGTGCTGCTGCTCACCGAGGGCCGCGAGGACCACGCCCGGGTCGCCCGCTATCTCGCCGGCGGGCATGTCGACGGGGCACTGGTCTTCTCCCTGCACCTCGACGACCCGCTGCCGGCCCTGATCCGGCGGGCCGGGGTGCCCACCGTGTTCGGCGGGCGGCCGGGCTGGGACGACGGCGGCGGCGAGGTGCGGTACGTGGACAGCGACAACCGGGGCGGCGCCCGCGACGCCGTGCGGCATCTCGCCGCGCTCGGCCGGACACGGGTCGCGCACATCACCGGCCCGCTGGACCAGACCTCGGCGGCGGACCGGCTGGCCGGGTACCGGGACGTCGTGGGGGAGGCCGCCCCGGGGCTGGTGGCGCGCGGGGACTTCACGCCGGGCGGCGGCGAACGGGCGATGCGGGAGCTGCTCGACCGGTGCCCCGGCCTGGACGCGGTCTTCGCGGCCAACGACCTCAGCGCGGCGGGTGCCCTGCGGGTGCTGCGCGAGCGGGGGCGGCGGGTGCCGGAGGACGTCGCGGTGGTCGGCTTCGACGACATGCTGCCCGTCGCCGAACAGACCGACCCGGCGCTGACGACGGTCCGTCAGGACATCGAGGAGATGGGCCGCCTGATGACCCGCCTGCTGCTGGGCCTGGACGGCCCGGCGGAGGCCGGGAGCACCGGCGGCTCCCCGGCCGGGGACCGGCGGCCGGGAGACCGGCCGGCCGGCGGGCCCGCGCCCGGGGAACGGCGGGAGCGGACCCCCGCGTCGGGCATCGTCCTGCCCACCACCCTGGTCCGCCGCGCCTCGGCCTGACCGGAGCCCGGTACGGGGAGGGACCCCGGAGCCCCGGTCGCGCAGACGGCCCCGCGCCCGGAGCCGCTGCCGGAAGGGCACCCCGCTATCTCGCCGCCGGCTCCGGCCGCAGTACCGCGAAGCGTGCGCCGTACGGGTCGGTGAGGCGGGCCAGCCGCCCGGCGCCCGGTACGTCCGTCGGCGGGAGCCGGACGGTGCCGCCCAGCTCGCGGGCGCGGGCCGCCGCCGCGTCGGTGTCGGTGACCGCGAAGTACGGCAGCCAGTGGGCGTCCGTCTCCGCCGGGTCGTCGGCGAGCGGCACCACCCCGCCGAACACGCCGTCCTCGCCCACCCCCTCGGGGTTGACGCACGTGTAGATGCCGCCGGGGAAGGCGGCGGCGGAGGTCTCCAGGCCGAGCACGGCGTGGTAGTGCGCGGCGGCGGCCGCGATGTCCGGCGTGTGCAGCTCGACCCAGGTCAGCGCGCCCGGCTGCCCGGCCCGGTCCAGCCCGGCTCGGCGGCCCGGTTGCCAGATGCCGTACGGCACCCCCGCCCGGTCGGCGAGGACCGCCCGTACGCCCTGGTCCGGGACGGCCGCCGGGCGCACCAGCACCCGGCCCCGGGCCCGCTGGGCGGCCCCGGCGGTCTCCTCCGCGTCGGGGCTGGCGAAGTACACCGTCCAGGACGGCGGCCCCTGCCCGGGACCGCCGCGTGTGCCCCCGGCCACCGCGGCGTCGCCCAGCCGGAAGACGCCGCCGCCCCCGGCACCGGGCTCCGCCGGGTGGAACCGCCAGCCGAAGAGGCCGCCGTAGAACGAGGCGGTGCCGTCGAGGTCGGGGGTGGAGACGTCGATCCAGTTCGGAGCGCCGGTGACGAATCGGGTGGTGAGCATCTTCGCCCTCCTCGGAAGGGTCCCGTTGCCTGCACCGCCGAGTCTCGCACCGCCCACCGACAACCGCCGCCCGCGCCGTGCCGCGCGCCGCCGTGCGTCCCGGGTGCCGCAGGGGCGACCATGGAGGGCCGGAGGCCGTCGGCCGGGCGTTGACCGGACGTTGAGCGAACGTTTTTCGCCGCTCGGCACGATCCTGTCCATGGACCTCGACACGATCACGCCGCCCCACCTCACCTGGCAGGAGCAGGCGTTGTGCGCGCAGACCGGCGCCGAGTTCTTCTTCCCCGAGCCCGGCAGCTCCGTGCGCGAGGCGAAGCGGATCTGCGGGCTGTGCCCGATCCGCTCCGCCTGCCTGGACTTCGCCCTCGCCCACGACGAGCGCTTCGGCGTCTGGGGCGGCCTGTCGGAGAAGGAGCGTCAGGCCCTGCGCCGCACCGCGCCCTGACCGGCCGGCCGGGGGGCGGGGCGCGGTGCGGCGGGCGGCGGTCAGCCCGCGGCGCGGGCCGCCATCCGCGCCTTGCGGGCGGCCAGCTTCTCGTCGAACTTGGCGGCCTCGGTGTCCAGTCCGCCCATGAACAGGCCCAGTTCCTCCTGCGCCTTGAGGCCCTCGGGGCCGAGCCCGCCGATCTCCATGATCTTCAGGAAGCGCAGCACCGGCTGGAGCACGTCGTCGTGGTGGATGCGCAGGTTGTAGACCTCGCCGATGGCCATCTGCGCGGCGGCCCGCTCGAAGCCGGGGATGCCGTGGCCGGGCATCCGGAAGTTGACCACCACGTCCCGCACGGCCTGCATCGTCAGGTCGGGGGCGATCTCGAAGGCCGCCTTGAGCAGGTTGCGGTAGAAGACCATGTGCAGGTTCTCGTCGGTCGCGATGCGGGCCAGCATGCGGTCGCAGACCGGGTCGCCGGACTGGTGTCCGGTGTTGCGGTGCGAGACGCGGGTCGCCAGCTCCTGGAAGGCGACGTAGGCGACCGAGTGCAGCATCGAGTGGCGGTTGTCCGACTCGAAGCCCTCGCTCATGTGGGCCATCCGGAACTGCTCCAGCTTGTCCGGGTCCACCGCGCGGGAGGCGAGCAGGTAGTCCCGCATCACGATGCCGTGCCGGCCCTCCTCCGCGGTCCAGCGGTGCACCCAGGTGCCCCAGGCGCCGTCGCGGCCGAAGAGGGTGGCGATCTCGTGGTGGTAGCTGGGCAGGTTGTCCTCGGTCAGCAGGTTGACGACCAGCGCGATCCGGCCGATCTCGGTGACCTGCGACTGCTCCTTCTCCCAGGCCTCGCCGTCCTCGAAGAAGCCGGGGAAGTTGCGGCCGTCGCTCCACGGGACGTACTCGTGGGGCATCCAGTCCTTGGCGATCGCCAGGTGCCGGTTCAGTTCCTTCTCGACCACTTCCTCCAGGGCGTACAGCAGCCGGGCGTCGGTCCAGGCGGAAGTGCTGCCGAGGTGCGGGGAAGCCAGGGTCACGAAAACTCCAGGGGGACATGCGACAGAGCGGAAGACACCCGGCGAGCGGTGCCGGGAACCTACGGCATCGTAGGCTACGTATCCGTAGGTTACGACACCGTAGGTTAAGGGCCGTGTAAAGCCCTCTGATCAGGTGATGAGTACCCGTCGGGCGGAGAGTTCCCCCAGGAATGCCGGGCATTCGGCCCCCCGGTGCGTCCGGGGGGGGCGGCGTCGTCCGGTCAGGCGGGCTCCGCGAGCGCCTCCGGTGTGGTCTCCCGCAGTTCGCCCTCCGCCAGCAGCAGCCAGCGCGTGATGCCGATCGACTCCAGGAACGGCACGTCGTGGCTGGCCACCAGCAGCGCCCCCTCGTACGACTCCAGGGCGCTGGTGAGCTGCCGGACGCTCGCCATGTCCAGGTTGTTGGTCGGCTCGTCCAGCATCAGCAACTGCGGGGCGGGCTCGGCCAGCATCAGCGCGGCCAGCGTCGCCCGGAACCGCTCGCCGCCGGAGAGCGTCGCCGCCTTCTGGTCGGCGCGGGCGCCCCGGAACAGGAAGCGGGCCAGTTGCGCCCGGACCCGGTTGTTGGTGGCGCCCGGCGCGAACCGGGCCACGTTCTCGGCGACCGACAGCTCGCCGTCGAGGACGTCGAGGCGCTGCGGCAGGAACCGCAGCGGCACATGCGCCGTCGCCTCGCCGGAGACCGGCCGCAGCTCCCCGGCGACGGTGCGCAGCAGCGTCGTCTTGCCCGCGCCGTTGCGCCCGACGAGCGCGATCCGCTCGGGCCCGTGCAGATCGAGCCCGCCCGTCACCCGGGCGCCGTACGCCAGCTCCAGTTCGCGCAGGGTCAGCACGGACCGGCCCGGCGGGACGGCGGTGTACGGCAGGTCGACGCGGATCTCGTCGTCGTCCCGCACGGCGTCCACCGCCTCGTCGAGGCGCTCCCTGGCCTCGGCGAGCTTCTCCTCGTGCATGATGCGGTGCTTGCCCGCCGACTCCTGGGCGGCGCGTCTGCGCGCCCCCATGACGATCTTCGGTTCGCGCTTCTGGTCGTACATCTTCTGGCCGTACCGCTTGCGGCGGGCCAGCTTGACCTGGGCCTCGGTCAGTTCGCGTTTCTGCTTGCGCAGGTCGGACTCGGCGACCCGGACCATCCGTTCGGCCGCCTCCTGCTCGACGGCGAGGGCCTCCTCGTACGCCGTGAAGTTGCCGCCGTACCAGACGATCTCGCCGGAGCGCAGGTCGGCGATCTGGTCGGCCAGGTCCAGCAGTTCCCGGTCGTGGCTGACCACGACCAGCACCCCCGACCAGGCGGTGACGGCGGCGTGCAGCCTGCGGCGGGCGTACAGGTCGAGGTTGTTGGTCGGCTCGTCCAGCAGCAGCACGTCGGGCCGGCGCAGCAGCAGCGCGGCCAGGCGCAGCAGCACCGACTCGCCGCCCGAGACCTCGCCGACGGTGCGGTCCAGCGTGAGATGGCCGAGGCCGAGTTCGCCGAGCGTGGCGAGGGCGCGTTCCTCCACGTCCCAGTCGTCGCCGACGGTCTCGAAGTGCTCCTCGGCCACGTCGCCCGCCTCGATGGCGTGCAGCGCGGCCCGCCGGGCGGCGATGCCGAGCGCCTCGTCGACGCGCAGGGCGGTGTCGAGGGTGACGGTCTGCGGGAGGTAGCCGACCTCGCCGCGGGCGCGGACGGTGCCGCCGGTCGGGGTGAGGTCACCGGCGAGGAGTCTCAGCAGGGTGGACTTGCCCGATCCGTTGACGCCGACGAGGCCGGTCCGGCCGGGGCCGAAGGAGGCGTCGAGGCCGTCGAGGACGACGGTGCCGTTGGGCCAGGCGTAGGTGAGGGCGGTACAGCTCAGGGAAGCGGACACAGGGGCCTCCGCGGTTGCGTGATGCGGTCAGGGGCAAACGCGTATCGAGACACCGCGGGACGGCGACCGTCGTGGCGGACCGTGGAGGAACCCGGAGGAGAGGAGGCCCCAGGAAAGACAGAAGCCCTGCTCGTCGGGGGACGGCTCAGACGCCGAGGTCGCACGCGGCGCACACACCTGACCGGTGTGCGGCGGTGACTCAGGACCTCAGACGAGCAACGTCCTTCTCCGATCGACGACAACAGGACTCGAACACCGTAAAGAGGGACCGTGCGGGGTGTCAACCGGATTACCGCCCAGGTCCCCCCGCCCGAAGGAGGCCCCCGTGCTCCACGGCTCGCTCTCGCTGCCGGCCCGGTTGTGTCTGCTGGCGCCCGGCGCCCCGCCGCCGCACCGCCTGGTGCGGGCCGGCGCCCTCGCCGAACTCGTCCGGCGCGGTCTGCTCGTCGACGACGACGGCATCGCCACCCCGATCGACCTGGACTCCCGTACCGGGGACGCGGTCCTCGACGGGCTGCTCGACCTGGTCCGCGAGTCGCTGCCGCACGACTGGCGGACCTGGGTGCGGCTGCGGGCGCGGCTCACCTACGACGCGGTGCGGGAACAGTTGGTCGCGGAGGGGTGCCTGCGCGCGGAGAAGCGGCGGATGCTCGGGGTGTTCCCGTCCGTGGAGTACAGCCTGGCGCGGCCGGACGTGGTGCGGTCGGTGCGCGAGCGGACGCGGGACACCCTGCACGGCCCGGCGCCGGCCGGCACGGTTTCCGCCCGGGACGCGGCCGTCGCCGTCCTGGCCGCCGCGGCGCGGGTCGGAGGACTGGGCGCGGGGGCGGGGGCGCGCCGGACGGCGGAGCTGACCGACCGGGGCGCGGGGGCGCCCGGCGCCCGACCGGTGCTGCGCGAGCTGTGCGCGGCGGTGCGCGCGGCGCACGCCGGGGAGACGGTCCCGGCGGCGGGCTGAGCCCGCCCCCGTCACGGGACCGGTCAGCGGGTGCCGCGCAGCAGCTCCGCGAGGTCGTGGTCGAGGTCGAGGTGGAGGTGCTCCAGGCCCACCGGGACCAGCTCGCCGGCGGCCGCCAGGAAGCGGCGCAGCTCACCCGAGCGGACATGGATCACGGCGGTGCCCTCGGGGGCGTGGAACTCCAGGACCGTGCGGTCGTAGCCGTAGGGCCGGACCCGTACGTCGCCGTTCCCCTCGGGTTCGCGCATCCCGGCGATGAGCAGTTCGCGGGAGAAGGTCCAGCACACCTCCACGCCCTCCAGCGTGGCGGGGGCCGGGAAGGTCATCCGGACGGCGAACGGGTCGCGCCGGTCGTAGTGCAGCGTGGCGGGAATGTTCGGCATGCGCGGCGCGGCGGCGACGAGGCGCGCCTCGACGGGCTGCTCGATGACGGTGGACAACACCTGGCTCCCTCGTGACGGCTGGACGGACGGGCGTGGGCGGACGAGCGGACGATGTGACGCACTGGGAGAGACGACGGAAGAAGCCGTTCCGTGCACACGAGTTGCTAGTGACCTCTGTCACCGCGTTCATTCACATCCGTGATGCCCGAGTGACATGTCTCTCCTCAAGAGCCTCGAACGACACCACGGGCGCCGTCAGTTGGCGGGCGAGGTGGGGTGTTTGTCCGTAACGTGGCGCTCCGTTCGCTGAAGTGAAGATCGGCACCCCGCGGCGCACTCCGGCGGAAGGGACGGCTCCGGCGCGCCCTCGCCAGGTGGACGGCCGCCCTCGCGGCCCGCGGTCACCCGGGCGGCCGTAGGCTCGGCGTCACCATGACGACGACCGTACCGATCCCCGAGGGCTGGCCCACCACCGAGGAACGCGCCCGCGCGGTGCAGGACGAACTGCGCACGCGCCTGGTGCTCGACGAACCCGGCCCGCCGCCCGGCACCGGGCATGTCACCGGGGTCGACGTGGCCTACGACGACGCCCGCGACGTGGTCGCCGCGGCGGCCGTCGTGCTGGACGCGGCGAGCCTCGCCGTCGTCGCCGAGGCCACCGCCGTCGGCCGGATCTCCTTCCCGTACGTGCCCGGCCTGCTGGCCTTCCGGGAGGTCCCGACCGTCCTCGCCGCCCTCGCGGCGCTGCCCGTCCCGCCCGGCCTGGTGGTCTGCGACGGGTACGGCCTCGCCCACCCGCGCCGGTTCGGCCTCGCCGCCCACCTCGGCGTCCTCACCGGGCTGCCCGTCATCGGCGTCGCCAAGAACCCGTTCACCTTCACTCATGAGGCCCCGGCCGCGCCGCGCGGCAGCGCCTCCCCGCTGCTCGCGGACGGCGAGGAGGTCGGCCGCGCGCTGCGCACCCGGGACGGGGTCAAGCCGGTCTACGTCTCCGTCGGCCACCGGGTGAGTCTGGACAACGCCTGCGCGCACACCCTCGCCCTGACCCCCGCCCACCGGCTGCCCGAGACCACCCGCCGGGCGGACGCCCGGTGCCGGGCGGCCCTGCGCGAGGCAACCCGCACGGACTGAGTAGCTGTACGGATGCGCGGTCGGCGGCCCGGCCGACAGGGTGGACCGCATGACCTCGCGCCGAGCCCCGAAGCCCGCCGTCCGCGCCGTCCGCCCCGCCGGGGCGGTGACGGTCGGCCTGCTCCTCGCCGTAATCGCCGGCGTGGGCTGGCTCGCGGGGATGATCTGGACGATAGCGGGGTGGGCGGGTTAGGCCGACCGGGCCGACCGGGCCGACCGGACCAGGAGCCGGCGCCCGTCCGTACCGCCCGCGCCTTCAGTACCGTCCGCGCCTTCCGTACTGTCCGCGTCGTCCGCACCTTCCGCGCCGTCCGTGCCGTCCGCACCGCCCGCGCCGTGACCGCGCCCCCGGCCGGCGCGAGGGACGCGCCGATCGGCGCCCCCGTCGGCGTGGGCGACGCGGGCGGATCGGCATGCCCGTACGGCATCCGTACGGCATCCTTGGCCAAGCGCTTGCTCGTCCGGCCCGCCGCGGCCCTTGTGCGGACTGGAACACGTTCCTAACATCACTGGTGTTACATCGGTTGTGTCACAGACTGGGGACCCGATGACCACGGCGACGAAGCCCCCGCACGGTCCGCTCACCGGCGTGCGCGTCGTAGAGCTGGCAGGCATCGGCCCCGGCCCCTTCGCGGCGATGCTGCTGGCCGACCTCGGCGCCGACGTCGTCCGGGTGGACCGCCCCGGCGGCCCCGGCCTGGGCATCGACCCGGCCCTCGACATCACCAACCGCAACAAGCGCTCGGTGGTCGTCGACCTCAAGGACCCGGACGGCCCCGCCCGCCTCCTCGACCTCGCGGCCCGCGCCGACGTCCTGATCGAGGGCTACCGCCCCGGCGTCGCCGAGCGCCTCGGCATCGGCCCCGAACCCTGCCGCGCCCGCAACCCCCGCCTGGTCTACGGCCGGATGACCGGCTGGGGCCAGCACGGTCCCCTCGCCCCCCGGGCCGGCCACGACATCGGGTACATAGCGCTCACCGGCGCCCTCGGCATGATCGGCGACCCGGACCGCCCGCCGCCGGCCCCCGCCAACCTGCTCGGCGACTACGCGGGCGGCTCCCTCTACCTGGTCGTCGGCGTCCTCGCCGCCCTGCACCACGCGCGGGCCACCGGCACCGGGCAGGTCGTCGACGCCGCCATCGTGGACGGCACCGCGCACCTGACCGCGATGATCCACGGGATGCTCGCGGCCGGGCACTGGCGGGACCGGCGCGGCGCCAACCTCCTGGACGGAAGCTGCCCGTTCTACGGCACCTACGAGACCGCCGACGGCCGGCACATCGCGGTCGGCGCCCTCGAACAGCGGTTCTACGACGAGTTCCTGGACCGGCTCGGCATCGCGGACACCGCCCCGCCCCGCGACGACCCCGCCCGCTGGGCCGAGCTGCGCGGGACGATCGCCGCCCGCTTCCGCACCCGTACCCGCGACGCGTGGGCGGCCGTCTTCGCGGACTCCGACGCCTGCGTCGCCCCCGTCCTCACCCTCGGCGAGGCCCCGCACCACCCGCACCTCGCCGCCCGCGCCACCTTCACCGACCACGGCGGCCTCACCCAGCCCGCCCCCGCGCCCCGCTTCTCGGCGACCCCGACCGCCGTCCGCACCGGCCCCGCCCGGCCCGGCGCCGACACCGAGGCCGTCGCCCGCGACTGGGACGTCCCCGCACTCGACCCCTCGCACCCTCACCGAAAGGCCCGCCAGTGACCACCGAAGCGTACGTGTACGACGCGATCCGCACCCCGCGCGGACGCGGCAAGGCCACCGGGGCCCTGCACGGCACCAAGCCCGTCGACCTGGTCGTCGGGCTCATCCACGAGATCCGCGCCCGCTTCCCCGGCCTCGACCCGGCCGCCGTCGACGACGTCGTGCTCGGCGTGGTCGGCCCGGTCGGCGACCAGGGCTCCGACATCGCCCGGATCGCCGCCATCGCCGCCGGGCTGCCGGACACCGTGGCCGGCGTCCAGGAGAACCGCTTCTGCGCCTCGGGTCTGGAGGCCGTCAACCTGGCCGCCGCCAAGGTCCGCTCCGGCTGGGAGGACCTGGTCCTCGCGGGCGGCGTCGAGTCCATGTCCCGGGTGCCGATGGCCTCCGACGGCGGCGCCTGGTTCAACGACCCGATGACCAACCTGGCCACCGGCTTCGTCCCGCAGGGCATCGGCGCCGACCTGATCGCCACCATCGAGGGCTTCTCCCGCCGCGACGTCGACGAGTACGCCGCCCTCTCCCAGGAGCGGGCGGCCACCGCCTGGAAGGAGGGCCGCTTCGAACGGTCCGTCGTGCCGGTGCGGGACCGCAGCGGCCTGACCGTCCTCGACCACGACGAGCACCTCAGGCCCGGCACCACCGCCGACTCCCTCGCCAAGCTCAAGCCGTCCTTCGCGGACATCGGCGAACTCGGGGGCTTCGACGCCGTCGCGCTGCAGAAGTACCACTGGGTGGAGAAGATCGACCACGTCCACCACGCGGGCAACTCCTCCGGCATCGTGGACGGCGCCGCCCTGGTCGCCATCGGCAGCAAGGAGACCGGCGAGCGGTACGGCCTCACCCCGCGCGCTCGGATCGTCTCCGCCGCCGTCTCCGGCTCCGAGCCCACCATCATGCTCACCGGCCCCGCCCCCGCCACCCGCAAGGCGCTCGCCAAGGCCGGGCTGACCATCGACGACATCGACCTGGTCGAGATCAACGAGGCGTTCGCCGCGGTCGTCCTGCGCTTCGCCAGGGACCTGGGCCTGAGCCTGGACAAGGTCAACGTCAACGGCGGCGCCATCGCGCTCGGCCACCCCCTCGGCGCCACCGGCGCGATGATCCTCGGCACCCTCGTCGACGAACTGGAGCGCCAGGACAAGCGGTACGGCCTGGCCACCCTGTGCGTGGGCGGCGGCATGGGCATCGCCACCGTCGTCGAACGCCTCTGACCCCCTCCCGACGGACCATACGGATCACCTGGAGCACACCCTCATGAGCACCGAGTCCACCGCCATCCGCTGGGAGCGGGACGACACCGGCGTCGTCACCCTCGTCCTGGACGACCCCGACCAGTCCGCCAACACCATGAACAAGGCGTTCCGCGAGTCCCTCGCGGCCGTCACCGACCGCCTGGAGGCCGAGCAGGACACCGTCCGGGGCGTCATCGTCACCTCCGCAAAGAAGACCTTCTTCGCCGGCGGCGACCTGCGCGACCTGATCCGCGTCACCCCCGACACCGCCCAGGAGCTCTTCGACGGCGGCATGGCCATCAAGCGGAACCTGCGCCGCATCGAGACCCTCGGCAAGCCCGTCGTCGCCGCCATCAACGGCGCCGCCCTCGGCGGCGGTTACGAGATCGCCCTCGCCTGCCACCACCGCGTCGCCCTGGACGCCCCCGGCTCCAAGATCGGCCTGCCCGAGGTCACCCTCGGCCTGCTCCCCGGGGGCGGCGGCGTCGTGCGCACCGTACGCCTGCTCGGCATCACCGATGCGCTGCTGAAGGTCCTCCTCCAGGGCACCCAGTACGCCCCGCGCCGCGCGGCCGACAACGGCCTGGTCGACGAGGTCGCCGACAGCCCCGAGGACCTGCTGGCCAGGGCCCGCGCCTTCATCGACGCCCACCCCGAGTCCGCCCAGCCCTGGGACCGGCCCGGCTACCGCATCCCCGGCGGCACCCCGAGCAACCCCCGGTTCGCCGCCAACCTGCCCGCCTTCCCGGCCAACCTGCGCAAGCAGACGGGCGGCGCCCCCTACCCGGCGCCGCGCAGCATCATGGCCGCCGCCGTCGAGGGCTCCCAGGTCGACTTCGACACCGCCCAGGTCATCGAGGCCCGGTACTTCGTGGAGCTGGCCGCCGGCCAGATCTCCAAGAACATGATCCAGGCGTTCTTCTTCGACCTCCAGGCCGTCAACTCCGGCGCCAGCCGCCCCAAGGACGTCGAGCCCCGCCAGGTCCGCAAGGTCGCCGTCCTCGGCGCCGGGATGATGGGCGCCGGCATCGCCTACGCGTGCGCCCGCGCCGGCATCGACGTCGTCCTGAAGGACGTGTCCCTGGAAGCCGCCCTCAAGGGCAAGGCGTACTCCGAGAAGCTGTGCGCCAAGGCCGTCGCCAAGGGACGTACCACACAGGAGAAGGCCGACGCGCTGCTCGCCCGCGTCACCCCCACCGCCGAGGCCGCCGACCTCGCGGGCTGCGACGCGGTGATCGAGGCCGTGTTCGAGGACACCTCCCTCAAGCACAAGGTGTTCCAGGAGATCGAGCACGTCGTCGCCCCCGACGCCCTGCTCTGCTCCAACACCTCCACCCTCCCCATCACCGCCCTCGCCGAAGGCGTCGAACGCCAGGCCGACTTCATCGGGCTGCACTTCTTCTCGCCGGTCGACAAGATGCCGCTGGTCGAGATCATCAAGGGCGAGCGGACCGGCGACGAGGCACTGGCCCGCGCCTTCGACCTGGTGCGGCAGATCAAGAAGACGCCGATCGTGGTCAACGACAGCCGCGGCTTCTTCACCTCCCGGGTCATCGGCCACTTCATCAACGAGGGCGTCGCCATGGTGGGCGAGGGCATCGAGCCCGCCTCGGTGGAGCAGGCGGCGGCCCAGGCGGGCTACCCGGCCAAGGTGCTCAGCCTGATGGACGAGCTGACGCTCACCCTCCCGCGCAAGATCCGCCAGGAGACCCGCCGGGCGGTCGAGGAGGCGGGCGGCACCTGGACCGCGCACCCCGCCGAGGAGGTCGTCGACCGCATGGTCGACGAGTTCGGCCGCCCCGGCCGCAGCGGCGGCGCCGGCTTCTACGAGTACGGCGAGGACGGCGGGCGGTCCGGCCTGTGGCCCGGCCTGCGCGAGCACTTCACCCGGCCCGGGTACCGCATCCCGTTCCGGGACATGCAGGAGCGGATGCTGTTCGCCGAGGCGCTGGACACCGTGCGACTGCTGGAGGAGGGCGTGCTCACCTCCGTCGCCGACGCCAACATCGGCTCGGTCTTCGGCATCGGCTTCCCCGGCTGGACCGGCGGCGTGCTCCAGTACATCAACGGCTACGAGGGCGGGCTGCCGGGCTTCGTCGCCCGCGCCCGGGAGCTGGCCGACCGCTACGGCGAGCGGTTCGCGCCGCCCGCGCTGCTGGTGGCGAAGGCCGAGCGGGGGGAGGTCTTCACGGACGGCCGCTGAGACCCCTCACCCGGCCTCTCCCTCTCCCTCGGCCTCTCCCTCTGCCTCGGCCTCGTCGAGCCACTCCCGCACCTCCTGGCGAAGCGACCGCTGGAAACTCGTCAGCAGCGCCTGCACCACCAGGGGGTGCATATGGGCGGACAGGGACTTCACGTCCCGGGTGTCCCGCTCGGCGACCGCGTCGCGCAGCAGCCGGGTCAGCTCCCGGGCGGCGGCCCGGGAGTGTTCGAGGAGCGCGGCGCGGGCGGCGAGCAGCGTCGCGTGGGACAGGGGGACGTCGAGCAGCTCGACACCGAGCCCGAGCAGCCCGGTGTCGACGTGGCAGACGTCCCCGTCCCGCGTCAGCACGTCCATCGCCGCGAGCCGCGCCACGTCCTCCTCGGACAGCGGCCGGCCCGCCCGCCGCTCCAGTTCCGCCCGGTCGACCGCCTCGACCGTGTCCGGCGCCCAGGAGGCGACCACCGCGCGGTGGATCGCCAGGTCGTGCGCGCTCAGGCCGGGCGGAAGCTGCCCCAGGTACCGTTCGATCCCGGCCAGCGTCAGGCCCTGGCGCTGGAGTTCCTCGATCAGCGCCAGCCGGGCCAGGTGCTCCCGGCCGTAGCGGCCCACCCGGCGCGGACCGATCACCGGCGGGGGCAGCAGGCCCCGGGTGCCGTAGAAGCGGACCGTGCGCACCGTGACGCCCGCCCGCGCGGCCAGTTCGTCGATGGTGAGGGCCGGTTCGGTGTTCTCCGCGGCGTCGGTCGTCATGTGCAGCAGTATCGCTGTCTCACCAGTGCTGTGACACCACTTGTGCACCTGGTGAAGGCACGTGACGGATCATGTGAGAAGTCACGCTCTGTGACATGGGCCACCGCGTGGGAACGCTGCGTCGTGGGAAGGTGCTGCCGTGGCCTGTGCCGTCGAACACGGTACGGGTCACGGCACTGAACGGACGATCTGGGCGCACCCCGCCCGGACGCACCAGAGAGTGGAACCACCCGTGAGCAAGGACGCCGTCGACACGGCACAGGCCGCCGACCACCCCCAGGCGGCCGGGACGCCCGCGGACGCGGGCGACGCCGGCTACAGCAAGGACCTCAAGGCCCGCCACGTCAACATGATCGCCATCGGCGGCGCGATCGGCACCGGCCTTTTCCTCGGCGCCGGCGGACGCCTGCGCGACGCCGGCCCGGCGCTCGCGCTGGCCTACCTCGTCTGCGGCGCCTTCGCCTTCTTCGTCGTCCGGGCCCTGGGTGAGCTGGTCCTCTACCGGCCGTCCTCCGGCTCCTTCGTGTCGTACGCACGCGAGTTCCTCGGCGAGAAGGGCGCCTACGTCGCCGGCTGGATGTACTTCCTGAACTGGTCGACGACCGGGATCGCCGACATCACCGCGATCGCGCTCTACACGCACTACTGGAGCCTGTTCACGCCCGTCCCGCAGTGGGTGCTCGCCCTGATCGCGCTCGCCGTGGTGCTGGCCGTGAACCTCATCTCGGTGAAGATCTTCGGCGAGATGGAGTTCTGGTTCGCCATCATCAAGGTCGCCACCCTGGTCGGCTTCATGCTGATCGGCATCTTCCTGCTGGCCACCCAGCACGAGGTGGGCGGCCACACCCCCGGCCTGTCCATGATCACCGACCACGGCGGCGTCTTCCCGCACGGCGTGATGCCGGTCGTCCTGGTCATGCAGGGCGTGATCTTCGCGTACGCCGCCCTGGAGCTGGTCGGCGTCGCCGCGGGCGAGACCGCCGAGCCGCACAAGGTCGTCCCGCGTGCGGTGAACTCCATCATGTGGCGCGTCGCCTTGTTCTACGTCGGCTCGGTCGTCCTGCTGGCCCTGCTGCTGCCCGGCTCGCTCTACTCGGGCGACCAGAGCCCCTTCGTCACCGTCCTGTCGAAGATCGGCGTCCCGGCGGCCGGCGACGTGATGAACCTCGTCGTGCTCACCGCCGCGATGTCGTCGCTGAACTCCGGCCTGTACTCCACCGGCCGCATCCTGCGCTCCATGGCGATGGCGGGCTCGGCCCCCAAGTTCACCCGGGTGATGAACCGCAGCCAGGTCCCCTACGGCGGCATCCTGCTGACCTGCGGGATCTGCGTCCTGGGCGTCGGCCTGAACTACCTGGTGCCCAGCCAGGCGTTCGAGATCGTGCTGAACGTGGCCTCCCTCGGCATCATCGCCACCTGGGTGATCATCATGCTCTGCCACCTGGTCTTCGTCCGCCGCGCCCGCGCGGGCCTGCTCACCCGCCCGCACTTCCGCCTCCCCGGCAGCCCCGTCACGGAGACCGCCACCGTCGTCTTCCTCCTGGCCTGCCTCGGCATGATGTGGAACGACACCGAGGTCGGCCGCAAGACCCTCCTGCTCGTCCCGGTCATCGCGGTGATGCTGGTGGCCGGCTGGTACGGCGTGCGCCACCGGGTCGGCAAGTCCGGCCAGTAGCCCCCGGACGCCGGCCGCCCCGCCTTCGAGCGAGGCGGGGCGGCCCCCTTCTGCGGGGCGGCCGGGCCCAGTAGGGTCCCGCGCATGTCAGTCTGACGGGCGGGACGGCCGTCCCTGCCCGGGGTACCCCCGGCACGGCGGCCACCGCCCCCGGAGGGAGGCCGGTGCACCGACTTCACGCGTGGACCCTGACCGCCGCGGCACTCGCCGCCTCGCTCGCCACGGCCCCGGCCCAGGCCGGCGACCACCGGCCGCCCGCCCCGCCCCGCACCGGGTTCGAGGCGTCCGGCGGGGCCCGCTGGACCACCCAGCCGGAGGAGCAGGCCCTCCTCGCCGCCGTCGACAGGGCGAGCGGCCGGGTCTCGGTCGACCGCGTCGGCACGACCGCGCAGGGCCGCCCGCTCCAGCTCGTCACCCTCGGCGAACCGGCCGCCGCCACCAAGGTCCTCCTCGTGTGCAGCCAGCACGGCGACGAGCCCTCCGGCCGGGAGGCGTGCCTGACCACCGTCCGGGACCTGGCCTACGCCCGCGACCGGGCGACCCGCCGCTTCCTGGACCGCACTGCCGTCCTGGTCGTGCCCACCGCCAACCCCGACGGCCGGGCCGCCGGCACCCGCGGCAACAGCGACGGCGTCGACATCAACCGCGACCACCTCGCCCTGGCCACCGCCGAGGCCCGCGCACTGGCCGCCGTCCTCCGCGACCGGCGCCCCGACATCGTCTACGACCTGCACGAGTACGGCGCCACGCCCCCGTACTACGACAAGGACCTGTTCGACCTCTGGCCCCGCAACCTCAACACCCACCCGGCGGTCCACGACGAGGCCGAGACCCTCTCCGGCGCCTACGTCCGCCCCGCCGCCGGCCGCGCCGGGTACTCCACCGGCACGTACGGCATCTGGACCGACCCGGAGACCGGCGAGCCGGTCCGGCAGACCGCCGGGGACGGACAGGAACGCATCCTGCGGAACATGTCCGGGATCAAGCACGCGGTCGGCCTGCTCATCGAGAGCCGTGTCGACCCCCGCGGCGACGCCGAGCGGCGCGATCCCGCGCTCGGCCACCGGCGCCGGGTCGACTCCCAACTGGCCGCGCTGAAAGGCCTGGCCGCCTACACGGACCAGCGGCGCGACCGGATCGAGGCGGCCACCGGCGCGGCCCGGCGGGCCGGTCACGCCGACACCGGACCGGTCCATCTGGGCGGTGCGGACAACGACCCGCCCGAACCGGCCGAGGTGATCGCCGACCCGCCCTGCGGTTACCGGCTCACCCCCGCCCAGTACGCCGGGACACGCGACGAGCTGCGCCTGCACGGCGTCCGCGTGACACGGGACCGCGACGGCGTCCTGGTGCCGCTGCGCCAGATGGCGCGCGCCCTGGTGCCGCTGCTGCTCGACGAACGCGCCGCGTACCACCTCACGGCCGCCGAACCCGACGCGGACTGCTGAGCGACCACGCGTCAGCCGTGAGGGCGGGGACCGCCGCGTCGCCGCGCCACGGGCGCCGGGTCAGCCGGTGAGCAGGGCCGCCGCCTCCCGCGCGCAGCCCCAGGCCACCGTGACGCCCGCGCCGCCGTGGCCGTAGTTGTGGATCAGGCGGCGCCCGTCGGGCAGGACGGTACGTTCCAGCCGTACCGAGGGCCGGGCGGGACGCAGGCCCACCCGGTGGTCCAGGACCCGCGCCCCGGCGATCTCCGGCCACAGCGCCGCGCACCGGCGGACGATCGCCGCCGCCTGGGCCGGGTCCGGCTCCGGCGACCACGCGTCCTCCTCCGCCGTGCCGCCCAGCAGCAGGCGGTCCCCGTGCGGGAGGACGTACGTCGTCTCACCGCTCGCGGGGTCGGCGGAGACGGCCCAGGTGCGGATGCCGGGGTTCTCCACGATCACCAACTGCCCCCGCACCGGCCGCACCGACGGGTCCGGTACGAGCGTCCGCGCGCCGAGTCCCGCGCAGTTGACCACGGCCGGCGCGTCCGGCTCGCCGAGCCGCCGCGCCGTCCGGGTCTCGACCGTGCCGCCCGCCGCCGTCAGCCGCTCCCGCAGCCAGGGCAGATGAATCGACATGTCGATGAGCGGCAGCCGGGCCCACAGCCCCGACCCGCGGTACTCCGCGGCCGTCGCCGCCCGCAGCCCCGGCAGCCTGGCCGCCGCCCATCCGTCGACCTCGTCCCAGCCGGTCTCGCCCAGCACCCCCTCGACCAGACGCACGCCCGTCCGCTCCGGCCGCCCGGCCAGTTCCTCGTACACGTCGAGGGAGTGCAGCGCCCACGCCCGCACCGCCGCCGGCGGTTCGATCCGGTACGGCCACCACAGCGCGCCCGCGACCGCCGAGGTGGTCCGCTCCGCCGGCTCCCGCGTCCACACCCGCACCCGGGCCCCGCGCTCGGCGAGGACCACGGCCGTGGTCAGCCCGATCACCCCGCCGCCGACCACGACGACATCGCCAACCCGTTCGGTTTCCACACGCGGACCGTAGCGGAAGCCGTCGGGCGGTGCCTGGGCCGGTGCGGTGCGGTGCGGTGCGGTGAGGTGAGGTGCGATGAGGTGCGCCCGTACCGCACCGAACCGGTGACGCCCGTACCGCACCGAAAACCCGGCTGAGCCCGCCGCGCGCCGCCCATTAGGATCGACGCTCTGATGACTGCCACCCTCGTCGCCAAGAACCTCGCCGCCGGCCACGGCGACCGCTCCCTGTTCGGCGGACTCGACCTTGTCGTCGCCCCCGGCGACGTGATCGGCCTGGTCGGGGCCAACGGCGCCGGCAAGTCCACGCTGCTGCGGATGCTCGCCGGGCTCACCCCGCCGGAACAGGGCGAACTGCGCCTGTCCCCGCCCACCGCCACCATCGGCCACCTCCCGCAGGAGCCCGAGCGCAGGCCCGGCGAGATCGTCCGCGCCTTCCTCGCCCGCCGCACCGGCGTCGCCGAGGCCCAGCGGACGATGGACGACGCCACCCAGGCCCTGGTCGACGGGGCGCCCGGCGCCGACGACGCCTACGCCACCAGCCTGGAGCGCTGGCTGGCCCTCGGCGGCGCCGACCTCGACGACCGCGCCGAGGAGGTGGCCGGCACCCTCGGCCTCACCGTCGGCCTCGACCAGCCGATGACCTCCCTCTCCGGCGGCCAGGCCGCCCGCGCGGGCCTCGCCTCCCTCCTGCTCTCCCGCTACGACGTCTTCCTCCTCGACGAGCCGACCAACGACCTCGACCTCGACGGCCTGGAACGCCTGGAACGCTTCGTCACCGGCCTGCGCGCCGGCACGGTCGTCGTCAGCCACGACCGCGAGTTCCTCGCCCGCACCGTCACCAAGGTCCTCGAACTCGACCTCGCCCAGCAGCGGATCAACCTCTACGGCGGCGGCTACGACGCCTACCTGGAGGAACGCGAGGTGGCCCGCCGGCACGCCCGCGACGAGTACGAGGAGTACGCCGACAAGCGCGCCGCCCTCCAGGACCGGGCCCAGACACAGCGCGCCTGGATGGACAAGGGCGTCAAGAACGCCCGGCGCAAGGCGGGCAACGACAACGACAAGATCGGCCGCAAGTTCCGCAGCGAGGCCAGCGAGAAGCAGGCCGCCAAGGCCCGCCAGACCCAGCGCATGATCGAGCGCCTGGAGACCGTCGAGGAGCCCCGCAAGGAGTGGGAACTGCGCATGGAGATCGCGGCGGCCCCGCGCTCCGGCGCGGTCGTCGCAACGCTCCGGGACGCCGAGGTGCGGCGCGGCGGCTTCACGCTCGGCCCGGTCACCCTCCAGGTCGACTGGGCCGACCGGATCGCGGTGACCGGCGCCAACGGCTCGGGCAAGTCCACGCTGCTCGGCGCGCTGCTGGGCCGCGTCCCGCTGGACGCCGGACACGCCTCGCTCGGCTCGGGCGTCCTGCTCGGCGAGGTCGACCAGGCCCGCGCGCTGTTCCACGGCCCCGAGGCACTGCTCGACGCGTTCCAGGCGGCCACCCCGGACACCGAACCGGCCGACATCCGCACCCTGCTGGCCAAGTTCGGCCTGAAGTCGCACCATGTGCTGCGCCCGGCGGCCACCCTCTCCCCGGGCGAGCGCACCCGCGCCGCGCTGGCCCTGCTGCAGGGCCGGGGCGTCAACCTGCTCGTCCTCGACGAGCCGACCAACCACCTCGACCTGCCGGCCATCGAGCAACTGGAGGCGGCCCTCGACTCCTACGAGGGCACGCTCCTGCTCGTCACCCACGACCGCCGGATGCTGGACACGGTCCGCCTGACCCGCCACCTGGACGTGACGGAGGGCAAGGTGACGGAACGCTGACCCCGGGCCGCTTACGCCAGCCCGGCCCTGCGCAGCGCCTCCGCCATCGCGCCGTTCCCGGCGGGCGCCGCCGCGGGCCGCCCCTTGCCGCCGCCGGAGGCGGGCCGCTGCTTGGGCGGCCGCTTCCCCCGGCCCTCCCGGGGCTGCTCCGCCCGGGGCGCGGCCTCGTCGTCCAGCCTCAGAGTCAGCGAGATCCGCTTGCGCGGGATGTCGACGTCCAGCACCTTCACCTTCACGATGTCCCCGGGCTTCACCACGTCCCGGGGGTCCTTCACGAACGTCCTCGACATCGCGGACACGTGCACCAGCCCGTCCTGGTGCACACCGACGTCCACGAACGCCCCGAACGCCGCGACGTTGGTCACGACGCCCTCCAGGACCATCCCGGCCGCGAGGTCGGAGATCTTCTCCACGCCCTCCTTGAAGGTGGCCGTCCGGAACGCCGGCCGGGGGTCGCGCCCCGGCTTCTCCAGTTCCTTCAGGATGTCCGTCACCGTCGGCAGACCGAACGTCTCGTCCACGAAGTCCGTCGCCCGCAGCGACCGCAGCGCCGAGGTGTTCCCGATCAGCGAGGCGACCTGCTGGCCGGTGGTCTTCACCATCCGCCGCACCACCGGGTACGCCTCGGGGTGCACGCTGGAGGCGTCCAGCGGGTCGTCGCCGCCCCGGATACGCAGGAAGCCCGCGCACTGCTCGTACGCCTTCGGACCCAGCCGGGAGACCTTCTTCAGCTCGCCGCGGGACCTGAACGGCCCGTGGGCGTCGCGGTGCGCCACGATGTTCTCGGCGAGCCCGGAGGTGATGCCGGAGACCCGGGCGAGCAGCGGCGCGGAGGCCGTGTTGACGTCCACCCCGACGCCGTTCACACAGTCCTCGACCACCGCGTCCAGCGAGCGGGACAGCTTCACCTCGGACAGGTCGTGCTGGTACTGGCCGACCCCGATCGACTTGGGGTCGATCTTGACCAGTTCGGCCAGCGGGTCCTGGAGCCGGCGGGCGATGGAGACCGCGCCGCGCAGCGACACGTCCATGTCGGGCAGCTCCTGCGAGGCGAACGCGGAGGCCGAGTACACGGACGCGCCCGCCTCGGAGACCATCACCTTCGTCAGCTTCAACTCCGGGTGCCTGGTGATGAGTTCCCCGGCGAGCTTGTCGGTCTCGCGGGACGCCGTGCCGTTGCCGATCGCGATCAGCTCGACCGTGTGCTCCCTGGCCAGCTTCGCGAGCCTGGCGATCGCCTCGTCCCACCTGTTGGCGGGGACGTGCGGGTGGATGACGTCGGTGGCGACGACCTTGCCGGTGGCGTCGACGACGGCGACCTTCACCCCGGTACGGAACCCGGGGTCCAGGCCGAGCGTGGCGCGGGTACCGGCCGGGGCGGCCAGCAGCAGGTCGCGCAGGTTCGCCGCGAACACGTCGACCGCCTCGTCCTCGGCGGCCGTGCGCAGCCGCAGCCGCAGGTCGATGCCGAGGTGGACGAGGAGCCGGGTGCGCCAGGCCCAGCGCACCGTGTCCCGCAGCCACTTGTCACCGGGCCGGCCGCGGTCCGCGATCCCGAACCGGTGCGCGACGATCCCCTCGTACGAGGAGGGTCCGTCGGTGGGCTCTTCCGGCTCCAGCACCAGGTCGAGCACGTCCTCCTTCTCGCCGCGCAGCATCGCCAGGACGCGGTGCGAGGGCAGCTCGGTGAACGGCTCGGAGAAGTCGAAGTAGTCGGCGAACTTGGCGCCCGCCTCCTCCTTGCCCTGCTTCACCCTGGCGGTCAGCCGCCCGCGCTTCCACATCCGCTCGCGCAGCTCGCCGATCAGGTCGGCGTCCTCGGAGAACCGCTCGGTGAGGATGGCCCGCGCGCCGTCCAGGGCGGCCCCCGGATCGGCCACGCCCTTGCCGGCGTCGACGAACGCGGCGGCCGCGGCGAGGGGCTCCACCGACGGGTCGGTGAGCAGCCCCTCGGCCAGCGGCTCCAGGCCGGCCTCCCGGGCGATCTGCGCCTTCGTGCGCCGCTTGGGCTTGTACGGGAGGTAGATGTCCTCCAGGCGGGCCTTGGTCTCCGCGCCGCGGATGCGGGCCTCCAGCTCCCCGGTGAGCTTGCCCTGCTCGCGCACCGAGTCGAGGACGGCCGTACGCCGGTCCTCCAGCTCCCGCAGGTAACGCAGCCGCTCCTCGATCGCGCGCAGTTGCGCGTCGTCGAGCATCTCGGTCGCTTCCTTGCGGTAGCGGGCGATGAAAGGCACCGTCGAGCCGCCGTCGAGCAGCTCCACCGCGGCCTTCACCTGCCGCTGTCGTACGCCGAGTTCCTCGGCGATCCTGCCTTCGATGGACCTGGTGTCGATCGACTCGGGTGTCGTCACGATCCCGTACCGCCTTCTCACTGAGGTTGCGCGGCAATTGTGGCAGGTCGCACCGACAACCGGGGATCAGGGCGGGCCGGGGGTACGGCGCGTCAGGCGCGGTGGCCGCGGGCCGAACCGGACGCTCCGCCGAACAGCCGGGCCAGCGCCCGGAACGGCAGGGTGACGACGGTGGCGATGGCGCCGCCGATCTGACGCAGCACATCTGCGATGGCACGGAACACGAGAGCCTCCCTTGTCCTTGCCCGGCCGATCGGCCGGCACGGTTACGGGTACCTCCAGAACGGCCCGGCATGCCGGGCCGCCCCGCACTGTCCCCCTGTCAGCCCTTTCCGAACAGGTCCGCGGGGAAGGCGCCGGCGGCGACCGCCGCGCGGGCGAAGGCCGTGGCGAGGTCGGTCAGCCGCGCCACGCCCGCCGCGCCCAGGTGCTCGTAGGGCGCCGCGTCCAGCCGGTCCGTCTCCTCCTCGATCTCCGCGCGCAGCGCCGCGCCCCGCTCGGTCAGCTCCCCGGCGGCGTCGAGCAGCCCCCGCCCGCGCAGTCGCCCGACCGCCGCGTCCCACTCGCCGGCGGTCCAGCCACGGGTGCTGAGCACCCACTTCGGGGCCAGGCCCCGGCCGGTCGCGGTGTGCGTCACCACCGCCTCCAGACCGTCCAGCCCGGCGGCCGTCAGCACGGCGAGGTGCCCGTCGCCGCGGTGCTCGCGCAGCAGGGTCGCGGCGTGCCAGTACGCCAGGTGCGGTTCCTCGGGGACGGGCAGATCGGCGTGGGCGGAGTACAGCGGCCGGGCGGGGCGCGAGCAGGCTTCACCGGCCCGCAGCGCCAGTTCGGCGGCCTCCGCCATCTCGGCCGAGGCCAGCACCTCCGCGCCCAGCAGGCGGCGCAGGGTGGCGTCGACGGCACGCGTGCGTGCCGCGAGCACCTCCACCGGACGGGCGGTCTCCCAGACGGCCGGTACGTGCCGGGCGACGAGTTCGTACTTGTAGTTGTAGAAGGCCGCCGTCACGGTGCCGGGCCCGACCGGGCCCAGCGCGGCGGCCCGCGTCGCGAAGTTGACGGCCCTCGGGTCGGTGATCCCGAGCGCGCCCAGCTCCCGGTCGAGGTCGGGGGAGAAGTAGTGCGTCGAGTGCAGCGTGTTGAGGGCATTGTGACAGCGGCGGCCAGGGCGCCGGTCGATCGCGGCAGTCGTCATGCCGGGCACGTTACCAACCGCTCAGTATGTACGCGACGCCCCTGCCGGGATCAGGCCGGCCCGTTCCAGGTGAAGCGCGGCGCCCGGCGCTCCAGGAACGCGGCCACGCCCTCCGCGGTGTCCCCGCTGCCCCGCGCCCGCGCGGCCCAGTACGCGTCCCGGCCGGTGCGCCCGTCCGCGAACTCCTTCGCCGCGGCCTGGGTCAGCGCCGAGCGGGAGACCAGGACCCCGGTGAACTCCGCGACCCGTGCCGCCAGCCCCCCGGCGGGCAGCACCTCGTCGACCAGCCCGGTGCGCAGCGCCCGCTCGGTGCCTATCAACTCGCCGGAGAAGAGCAGGTACTTCGCGGTGGCCGGGCCCACCAGGGCGGCCAGCCGCCGGGTGGCGGAGGCCGGGTAGACGACCCCCAGCTTGGCCGGGGTCACCCCGAACACCGCGCCCTCCTCGGCGAACCGCAGGTCGCAGGCGGCGGCGAGCTGGGTCCCGCCGCCCACGCAGTGCCCGCGGACCGCCGCCAGCGTCGGCTTGGGGAAGGCGGCCAGCGCCTCCTCCGCCGCCACCGCCAGTTGCTGCGCCTCCTCGGGCGCCTCCCGCAGCGTGGTGATGTCGGCCCCGGCGCAGAAGGTCCCGCCCGCGCCGGTGAGCACCAGCGTCCGGACCGCCGGGTCGGCCGCGAGGACGTCCAGCAGCGGGGGCAGCGCCCGCCACATCGCGGCCGTCATGGCGTTCCGCTTGGCCGGACGGTCGATGACGACGGTGGCCACCGCGCCGGTGACGTGATGCCGCAGCTCAGGCTCCATGCGCCGGATGTTACCGGCCGGTCGGCGCGCCGGGGCCGGTAGGAGGCGGGCGGCGCGGGCAGAAGGGGAGGCAGAGGGTACCCGTGGGGGAGAGGCCCGAGGAGGCGCAGCCCATGACCAGGTCCGCCAAGTCCCCGCCCGGCGCCGCCAAGCTCAGCCGGGGCTTCGGCCGGCTCACCGCCCTGGGCGTCCCGCTGGTGATCGCCGGACTCGTCGGCCTGGTGTACACCGGGGTCGCGACGCTCACCTCGATGCTGCTGTTCGGCTGGCTGCTGCTGGTCGGCGGGGTGGTCGGGCTGCTGCACGCCGTCCAGTCGCGCGGCGGCAGCTTCTTCTGGCTCGGCGTCATCGTCGCCGCGCTGAACCTCGCGGCCGGCGTGGTGGTCATCACCAAGCCGCACGCCGCGGCCACCGCGCTGACCATGTTCGCCGCGCTGCTGTTCCTCACCGCGGGACTGTTCCGGCTGGTCGGCAGCGTGGTGGTGCGCGGCCCGCAGTTCGGCTGGACGCTGCTGCTCGGCGCCTTCGACCTGCTCCTGGGCGTCCTGGTGCTGATCTCCTGGCCGAGCAGCAGCCAGTACGTGATCGGCACCTTCTTCTCGCTGGCGCTGCTCTTCGACGGCCTCGGGCTGATCGCGACCGGCTTCGGCGGGCGACGGATCGTCTCGATGGTCTCCGACCGGCTCGCCGCGGAGGGCGGCGCCGGGGACGGACCGGGCGGCCGGGCCGCCGGACCCGTACCACCGGAACGGTCCGCCGGGCCGGCGCAACGGGGACAGGAGCAGTCCGACAACTGACCGCGGCATACGGCAACGTTCAGAAGTGTTCGATACCCGTCGACTTGTGATCAGAAGTCCGGGGCGGAGCGTCCCACTGCCAACACTCGGTGACGTGGCGACAATCGAGCGCGAGGGTGGCGACCGGGCGATGGACGACGACGGGCGCGGACCCGGCCCCGCGGACCCGCTGCCGTACGAAGGGGTGTGGCGGTTCACCGCCCCCGCCGTCGACGCCTCCGTCCCGGGGGCCCGGCACGCCGTGCGGGACCTGCTGCGGCGCCAGGGCGTCCCGGTCTCCGACGACCTGGTCCAGGGACTCCTGCTGATCGTCTCGGAGCTGGTCACGAACGCCGTCCGGCACGCGGCGGTGCTCTCCCCGCGGCTCGCCGTGGAGGTCGCCGTCGGCGCCGAGTGGGTGCGGGTCTCCGTGGAGGACGGCCACCCCTACCGGCCGACCGCCCTGGAAGCGGACCACGGCCGCACCGGCGGCCGGGGCCTGCTGCTGGTCCGGGAGATCACCCGGGAGGCCGGCGGGACCTGCCAGGTCGCCCGCACCGCGAGCGGCGGCAAGGTGATCTGGGCCACTCTGCCGCTCAAGCCCGCCACGTCCTAGGCGCCCTCCCTCACCAGCCGGCGGACGGGCCCGTCAGCTCGCGGACCGCGGGACGGACCGCGTCCAGCACCGTCATGAACCACGCGGAGAAGGTGTCCCCCGCGTGCCGCTCGGCCAGCTCGGCCGGGGTGACGAACACCGTCTCGGCGACCTCCTCCGGGTCGGGCCGCAGCGGTGCCTGCACCAGGCCCACGAAGAGGTGGTTGTACTCCTGCTCCACCAGCCCCGAGGCCGGGTCCGGGTGGTTGTAGCGCACCGTGCCCGCCTCGGCCAGCAGCGACGGGGAGATCCCCAGCTCCTCGTACGTCCGCCGGGCCGCCGCCGCGAAGGGCGCCTCACCGGGGTAGGGGTGACCGCAGCACGTGTTCGACCACACACCGGGGGAGTGGTACTTGCCCAGCGCCCGCTGCTGGAGCAGCAGCCTGCCGCGCTCGTCGAACAGGAACACGGAGAAGGCGCGGTGCAGCCTGCCCGGCGGCTGGTGCGCGGCGAGCTTCTCCTCGGTGCCGATCGTCACGCCGTTCTCGTCGACCAGTTCCAGCAGGATCGCGCCCGCGGAATCGTTCGACGAACTGTGCGTCACGGTGGCAGGTGTGATCGGCATACCCATCCTTCGCATCGGTCCTCGCGTCCCCAGTGTGCCGCACTGTCCCGGCGGCCCCGGCACTTCACGGCTCGCGCATGTCCCACGCGGACCCGGCGCGCACCGCACGGGCCTCACCGGCCGACGCCGGGCAGGTCGCCCGAAGGAGGATGCTGCCCGGCGCGGTGGACGGGGAACCGTCCGGGGCGGACCCGCCGCTGCCGTGGCCGCCCACGGAAGGGCGGACGGCCGCGTCCCCCGGCGCGCACCCCCAACGAACACACCCTCCGAAGTCGAACGCGCCCTCCGAAGTCGAACGCGCCCCCGAAGGTGAACGCGCCCCCGAAGGCGCAGGTCCGCCTCGCCGCCGCGGCCATGCCTCAGTGGCACAGCCGCGCCTCGTGCTCCGCGTGCCCGCCGGGCTCCAACTGGAAGGTGCAGTGCTCCACGTCGAAGTGGACCCCCAGGCACCCCTGCAACTCGTGCAGCATCTTCTCGTGGCCGATCGCGTTCAGCACCTCGGAGCTGACCACCACGTGCGCGGAGAGCACCGGCATCCCCGAGGTGATCGTCCAGGCGTGCAGGTCGTGCACGTCCTCCACCCCGTCCAGCGCCAGGATGTGCGAGCGCACCTCCGCCATGTCGACGCCCTTCGGCGCCGCCTCCAGCAGCACGTCCAGGGTCTCCCGCAGCAGCTTCGCGGTCCGCGGCACGATCATCAGACCGATCACCAGCGAGGCGATCGGGTCGGCCGCCTGCCAGCCGGTCGTCACGATCACCAGCGCCGAGACGATCACCGCCACCGAGCCCAGCGCGTCCGCCGCGACCTCCAGGAACGCGCCCCGCACGTTCAGGCTCTCGGCCTGGCCCCGCATCAGCAGCCCCAGCGACACCGTGTTCGCCACCAGGCCGATCACGCCGAACCAGACGGTCAGCCCGCCCTCGGTGCCGGCCGGCGTGACGAACCGGTCGACCGCCTCGTACAGCACATAGCCGCCGACCCCGAGCAGCAGCAGGCAGTTGGCCAGCGCCGCGAGGATCTCGGCGCGGGCGTAGCCGAAGGTGCGCCGCCCGGTGGCCGGCCGGCCCGCGAAGTGGACCGCCAGCAGGGCCATGCCGAGCCCCAGCGCGTCCGTCGCCATGTGCGCCGCGTCGGCCACCAGCGCGAGGGAGTCGGCCAGCACCCCGCCGACGATCTCCACCACCATGACGGTGAGCGTGATCCCCAGCGCCACCCGCAGCCTGCCCCGGTAGGCGGCCGTGGCCGTACCGCCCGCGGAGCCGCCGTGCGCGTGCCCGTGATCGTGCCCTGCCCCCATGGCAGCCGCCTTTCCGTGTCCGTCCGGGGGGCCCAGTGAACTACGGGTGGGGGGTATCCGGCAATGCGACGCTGAACACCGTTGTCATCTGCTCTGACCTGCGGAAACGTTACGCAGGTCAGAGCGTTTCGGCGGTCATCGGCCGTGGTGCGCCCGCCACCCGAGCCATGCCGATTCGACCATCTCGCGTACCCCCCGCCGGGCCGTCCACCCGAGCGTCCCGGCGGCCCGAGCGGCCGACGCCACCGCTCGCGGCGCGTCCCCCGGGCGGCGCGGCTCGACCACGGCCGGGCGCCGGTCGCCGGTCACCTCGCCGATCACCGTGATCATCTCGCGCACCGAGACGCCCTCGCCGCGCCCGATGTTCACCGTCAGGTCCCCGGCCGCCCGAGGCCGCGCCAGGTACCGGGCCGCCGCCAGATGCGCCTCGGCCAGGTCGGCGACATGGATGTAGTCCCGTACGCAGGTGCCGTCCGGCGTCGGGTAGTCGTCGCCGAAGACCCGGGGGGCCTCGCCGCGGGTGAGCCGGTCGAAGACCATCGGGACGATGTTGAACACGCCCGTGTCGGCCAGCTCCGGCGCGGCGGCCCCGGCCACGTTGAAGTACCGCAGGCACACGGTCGCCATGCCGTGCGCCCGGCCCGCCGCCCGCACCAGCCACTCCCCGGCCAGCTTGGTCTCGCCGTAGGGGTTCACCGGCGCGCAGGGCGCGTCCTCCGTGATCAGCTCGGTGCCCGGGTCGCCGTAGACGGCCGCCGACGAGGAGAGGACGAACCGCCCCACCCCCGCCTCGGCGGCGGCGTCGAGCAGCGTGGCGAGGCCGCCCACGTTCTCCTGGTAGTAGTACGTCGGCCGGGCCACCGACTCGGCGACCTGCTTGCGCGCCGCGAGATGCACCACGCCCGTCACCGCGTGCTCGGCCAGCACCCGCCGCAGCAGTACGCCGTCCAGCACCGAACCCCGCTCCAGCGGTACGTCCGCCGGTAGCCGCCCGGCGTCCCCGGCCGACAGGTCGTCCAGCGCCACGACCCGCTCCCCGGCGCCGCTCATGGCCCGCGCCACATGGGCCCCGATGTACCCGGCACCGCCGGTGATCAGCCACGTCATGGTCGTCCACCCTATGCGCAGCTCACCGGGGCGGGCGCGATGTCCCCCGATGACCGTTCTGGGAGCACGGTTTGTGAGCCGGGCCCCCGATCCCCGATGATGATCGCGGCAAAGGTGCGTGCAATGCGCGTCGACCGGCCGCCGAACGTGCGGTGAACGCGGCGTGGTGGTCATCCGATAGCCTCTGCCGACATGCCGCCCGGGTGTCGCAGGCACGGGCGCCCACCATGCACAGGCCCGGCGCGCACGGCGTCGGCACCCAGGGAGTGAGTTCGGTTGTCGACCGCCATCCTGACCGGTCAGCCGGTCCCCGGATCGTCGATCGAGGGCGATCTGCGGGCGCTCGGCTTCGACGTCCGCCACGCGGCCGACGCGGCCGGCGCCGGCACGCTCCTCGCGGCGGTGCCCGGCGGTGAGCGCGTCGCCGTGGTCGACGCCCGCTTCGTCGGCCATCCGCACGCCCTGCGGCTGGGCCTCACCGACCCCCGCTTCCCGCTGGCCGCGATCCCCGGCGCCGTGACCGCCCAGCCGGCCGCCCGTCCGGCCCTGGCCCGCGCCCTCGCCCGCCAGGAGGCGGCCGGGGGCACCACCCTCGTGGACAGCCTCACCGACCGGATCGTCACCGCCCTCGACGCCGACGGCGCCGGCGTCCACCGGCCCGAGCTGGGCAGCCTGGTCGCCCGCGTCCCGGCCGACCCGCAGGCCGCCAACGAGGCCCGGCAGGCCGTCGCCGCCGTGGACGACGAGGCGGTCCGCCTGAAGTCGGCGGTCAAGGCCCGCGACGGCTTCTTCACCACCTTCTGCGTCAGCCCGTACTCCCGCTACATCGCCCGCTGGTGCGCCCGCCGCGGTCTGACCCCCAACCAGGTCACCACCGCCTCCCTGCTCACCGCCCTGATAGCGGCGGCCTGCGCGGCCACCGGCACCCGCGGCGGCTTCGTCGCCGCCGGTGTGCTGCTCATCGCCTCCTTCGTCCTGGACTGCACCGACGGGCAGCTCGCCCGCTACTCGCTGCAGTACTCCACCCTCGGCGCCTGGCTCGACGCGACCTTCGACCGCGCCAAGGAGTACGCCTACTACGCCGGCCTGGCCCTCGGCGCGGCCCGCGGCGGCGACGACGTATGGGCCCTCGCCCTCGGCGCGATGGTCCTGCAGACCTGCCGGCACGTGGTGGACTTCTCCTTCAACGAGGCCCACGTCACGGGCACCGACGCCACGGACAACACCAGTCCCACCGCCGCCCTCTCCGGCAGGCTCGACAGCGTCGGCTGGACGGTCTGGGTCCGCCGCATGATCGTCCTGCCGATCGGCGAGCGCTGGGCGCTGATCGCCGTCCTCACCGCCGTCACCACCCCCCGGATCACCTTCTGGGTGCTGCTGACCGGCTGCGCCTTCGCCGCCACGTACACCACGGCCGGCCGCGTCCTGCGCTCGCTGAACAGCAGGGCCCGCCGCACCGACCGGGCGGCCCGCGCGCTGGCCGACCTCGCGGACAGCGGGCCCGTCGCCGCGGGCCTGGCCCGGGTGACGCGCGCCCTGCCCGGCGGCCTGGCCCCCGCGGTGGCCCTCGTCGGCGCCGCCGCCGTCGTCGCCACCGCCGCGCTGACCGGCTTCGGCTCCCCCTGGCCGGTCGTCGCCGCCGCTGTGTACGCCCTCGCCTCGGCCGCCGCCGTCGCCCGGCCCCTCAAGGGCGCCCTGGACTGGCTCGTCCCGCCGTTCTTCCGCGCCGCCGAGTACCTCACCGTCCTGCTGCTGGCCGCGCGGGCGGACGTGAACGGAGCCCTTCCCGCGGCTTTCGGGCTGGTGGCGGCCGTCGCCTACCATCACTACGACACGGTGTACCGCATCCGCGGCGGCGCCGGGGCACCCCCGGCCCGGCTGGTGCGTGCCATCGGGGGACACGAGGGGCGGACCCTGCTCGTCACCGTGCTGGCCGCGGTGCTGACCGCCTCGCGGTTTTGGACCGCGCTCACGGTGCTCGCCGTGGCCGTGGCCGTGCTGGTGCTCTTCGAGAGCATCCGCTACTGGGTCTCCGCCCACCGGGCCGGATCACCCGCCGTACACGATGAAGGAGAAACCGCATGATCGGCCTCGTGCTCGCGGCCGGCGCCGGACGGCGCCTGCGCCCCTACACCGACAGCCTGCCCAAGGCGCTGGTGCCGGTGGGGCCCGCGGGCATAGAAGGCGAACCGACCGTCCTCGACCTCACCCTCGGCAACTTCGCCGAGATCGGCCTGACCGAGGTCGCGGTCATCGTCGGCTACCGCAAGGAGGCCGTGTACGAGCGCAAGGCGGCGCTGGAGGCCGAGTACGGCCTCAAGCTCACTTTGATCGACAACGACAAGGCCGAGGAGTGGAACAACGCCTACTCCCTGTGGTGCGGCCGGGACGCCCTCAAGGACGGCGTGATCCTCGCCAACGGCGACACCGTGCACCCCGTCTCCGTCGAGCGGACCCTGCTCGCGGCCCGCGGTGACGGCAAGAAGATCATCCTCGCCCTGGACACGGTGAAGTCGCTGGCCGACGAGGAGATGAAGGTCGTCGTCGACCCCGCCAAGGGGAACCTGACGAAGATCACCAAGCTGATGGACCCCGCCGAGGCCACCGGCGAGTACATCGGCGTCACCCTCATCGAGGGCGACGCGGCGCCCGAGCTGGCCGACGCGCTGAAGACGGTCTGGGAGACCGACCCCCAGCAGTTCTACGAGCACGGCTACCAGGAGCTGGTCGACCGCGGCTTCCGGATCGACGTGGCGCCGATCGGCGACGTCAAGTGGGTGGAGATCGACAACCACGACGATCTCGCCCGCGGACGGGAGATCGCGTGCCAGTACTGACCCGGCTCATCCCCTCGCCGATCGTCGTGGACATCCGCGCGGGTGCCCTCGACGACCTCGCGGGCGTGCTCGCGGACGAGCGGATCGCCCAGTCCGGCAAGCTGGCCATCGCGGTCAGCAACGGCTCCGGGGCCAGGCTGCGGGAGCGGATCGCCCCCTCGCTGCCCGGCGCCACCTGGTACGAGGTCGGCGGCGGCACCATCGACGACGCGGTCCGGCTGGCCGGCGACATAAAGGCCGGCCACTACGACGCGGTGGTGGGCCTCGGCGGCGGCAAGATCATCGACTGCGCCAAGTTCGCGGCGGCCCGGGTCGGCCTGCCGCTGGTCGCCGTCGCCACCAACCTCGCGCACGACGGCCTGTGCTCGCCGGTCGCCACCCTGGACAACGACGCGGGCCGCGGCTCGTACGGCGTGCCCAACCCGATCGCGGTCGTCATCGACCTCAACGTGATCCGGGAGGCACCCGTCCGCTTCGTCCGCTCGGGCATCGGCGACGCCATCTCCAACATCTCCGCGGTCGCCGACTGGGAACTCGCCCACCGCGTCAAGGGCGAGAAGGTCGACGGCCTCGCCGCGGCGATGGCCCGGCAGGCCGGCGAGGCGGTGCTGCGCCACCCCGGCGGCGTCGGCGACGACACCTTCCTCCAGGTCCTGGCCGAGGCGCTGGTCCTCACCGGCATCGCCATGTCCGTCTCCGGCGACTCGCGCCCCTCCTCCGGCGCCTGCCACGAGATCAACCACGCCTTCGACCTGCTCTACCCCAAGCGCGCCGCCGCCCACGGCGAGCAGTGCGGGATCGGCGCGGCCTTCGCGATGTACCTGCGCGGGGCCCACGAGGAATCGGCCCACATGGCCTCGGTCCTGCGCCGGCACGGACTTCCGGTGCTGCCGGAGGAGATCGGCTTCACCCCGGAGGAGTTCGTCCGGGTGGTGGAGTTCGCTCCCGAGACCCGCCCCGGCCGGTACACGATCCTCGAACACCTCGACCTCAAGACCCCACAGATCAAGGACATCTACGCCGACTATGTCAAGGCCATCGGTAGCTGAACTCCGTCCGGTCGTGCACCCCGCGGGGGTGAAGGACCGGCGCAGCGGTGAGCACTGGATGGGACGCCTCTACATGCGTGAGGTGTCCCTGCGGGTCGACCGCTACCTGGTGAACACCAGGGTCACGCCCAACCAGCTCACGTATCTGATGACCGTCTTCGGCGTGCTCGCGGCCCCGGCCCTGCTGGTGCCGGGGATCGCGGGCGCCGTCCTCGGGGTGGTCTGCGTGCAGATGTACCTGCTGCTGGACTGCGTCGACGGCGAGGTCGCCCGCTGGAAGAAGCAGTACTCCCTCGGCGGGGTCTACCTGGACCGGGTCGGCGCCTACCTCACCGACGCGGCCGTCCTGGTCGGCCTCGGCCTGCGCGCCGCCGATCTGTGGGGCACCGGGCGGATCGACTGGCTGTGGGCCTTCCTCGGCACCCTCGCCGCCCTCGGCGCCATTCTGATCAAGGCCGAGACCGACCTGGTCCAGGTCGCCCGGCACCAGGCCGGCAAGGAGCCGGTCAAGGAGGCCGCCGCCGAGATGCGCTCCTCCGGCATGGCGCTGGCCCGCCGGGCCGCCGCCGCCCTCAAGTTCCACCGCCTCATCCTCGGCATCGAGGCGTCCCTGCTGATCCTGGTCCTGGCGATCGTGGACGCGGCCCGCGGCGACCTGTTCTTCACCCGCCTCGGCACCGCCGTACTGGCCGGCATCGCCCTGCTCCAGACCCTGCTGCACCTGGTGTCCGTCCTCGCCTCCAGCAGGCTGAAGTGAGCCGCTCCATGAAGGTCGGCGCCGTCATCATCACCATGGGCAACCGCCCCGACGAGCTGCGCGCCCTGATCGACTCCGTCGCCAAGCAGGACGGCGACCCGGTCCAGGTCGTCGTGGTCGGCAACGGCTCGCCCGTCCCCGAGGTCCCCGACGGGGTGCGCACCGTCGAGGTCCCCGAGAACCTCGGCATCCCCGGCGGACGCAACGTCGGCATCGAGGCGTTCGGCCCCGGCGGCCGGGACGTCGACATCCTGCTCTTCCTCGACGACGACGGCCTGCTCGCCCGCAACGACACCGCCGAACTGTGCCGGGAGGCGTTCGCCGCCGACCCGCGGCTCGGCATCGTCAGCTTCCGGATCGCCGACCCGGACACCGGCCTCACCCAGCGCCGGCACGTCCCCCGGCTGCGCGCCGCCGACCCGATGCGCTCCTCCCGGGTGACCACCTTCCTCGGCGGCGCCAACGCGGTCCGTACCCAGGTGCTCCAGGAGGTCGGGGGGCTGCCGGACGCGTTCTTCTACGCGCACGAGGAGACCGACCTGGCCTGGCGGGCCCTGGACGCGGGCTGGATGATCGACTACCGGTCCGACATGGTGCTGTACCACCCGACGACCGCGCCCTCCCGGCACGCGGTCTACCACCGCATGGTCGCCCGCAACCGCGTCTGGCTGGCCCGCCGCAACCTGCCCGCCCTCCTGGTCCCGGTCTACCTCGGCGTCTGGCTGCTGCTCACCCTGGTGCGCCGCCCCTCGCGCCCGGCGCTGAAGGCGTGGTTCGGCGGCTTCCGGGAAGGCTGGGCCACCCCGTGCGGACCCCGCCGCCCGATGAAGTGGCGTACGGTGTGGCGGCTGACCCGACTGGGCCGGCCCCCGGTGATCTGACAAGCTCGTACCCGAGCGTCCGGGCGGCTCGGGCACGGGCCACGGCGCTCACCGCCCACGCCCGCACGGGCCGGGCATCCCGAAGACGAAAGTTTCCACCAGTGAGTGAGACAACGCACGACGGCCCGGTCGCCCTGACCAAGCCCGTGTCACCCGACGAGGACCTGACGGCGGCCGAGCTCGCCGCCAAGTACGGGCTGTCCGTGAGCGGTGCCCGCCCCTCCCTCGTCGAGTACGTCCGTCAGCTCTGGGGGCGGCGGCACTTCATCATCGCCTTCTCCCAGGCGAAGCTGACCGCCCAGTACAGCCAGGCCAAGCTGGGCCAGCTCTGGCAGGTGGCCACCCCGCTGCTGAACGCGGCGGTGTACTTCTTCATCTTCGGCCTGCTGCTCGGCGCCCGCCGGGGCATCCCGCACGAGGTCTACGTGCCGTTCCTGGTGACCGGCGTGTTCGTCTTCACCTTCACGCAGTCCTCGGTGCTGGCCGGCGTGCGGGCCATCTCCGGCAACCTCGGCCTGGTGCGGGCGCTGCACTTCCCCCGGGCCTCGCTGCCGATCTCCTTCGCGCTGCAGCAGCTCCAGCAACTGCTGTTCTCGATGATCGTGCTGGTCATCGTCATGATCGCGTTCGGCAGCTTTCCGGGCCTGTCCTGGCTGCTGGTGGTGCCCGCCCTGGCGCTCCAGTTCGTCTTCAACACCGGCCTGGCGCTGATCTTCGCGCGGGCCGGCAGCCGGACGCCCGACCTGGCCCAGTTGATGCCGTTCGTGATGCGCACCTGGATGTACGCCTCCGGCGTGATGTTCAGCATCCCGGCCATGCTGGCCGGCAAGGACGTGCCGGGCTGGCTCGCCGACGTCCTCCAGTGGAACCCCGCCGCCATCTACATGGACCTGGTCCGCTTCGCGCTGATCGACGGCTACGGCTCCTCCTACCTGCCGCCGCACGTGTGGGCCTTCGCCCTGGGCTGGGCGGTGCTGGCCGGGGTGGTCGGCTTCGTGTACTTCTGGAAGGCCGAGGAGAGGTACGGCCGTGGCTGAGCGGTCCCCGGAGCGTCCCCGGGGCGAGGCGGTCCCCACCGTCATCGCCGACGACCTGCACATCGTCTACCGGGTCAACGGCGCCCGCACCGGCAAGGGCAGCGCCACCGCCGCTCTCGGCCGGATCGTCAAGCGGGGCGAGGAGCGCGGGGTGCGCGAGGTGCACGCCGTGCGGGGCGTCTCCTTCATCGCCTACCGGGGCGAGGCCATCGGCCTGATCGGCTCCAACGGCTCCGGCAAGTCGACCCTGCTGCGGGCCATCGCCGGCCTGCTCCCGGCGGAGCGGGGCAGGGTCTACACCGACGGCCAGCCCTCCCTGCTGGGCGTGAACGCGGCGCTGATGAACGACCTGACCGGCGAGCGCAACGTCATCCTCGGCGGCCTCGCCATGGGCATGTCCCGCGAGCAGATCAAGGAGCGCTACCAGGACATCGTCGACTTCTCCGGCATCAACGAGAAGGGCGACTTCATCACCCTGCCGATGCGCACCTACTCCTCCGGCATGGCGGCCCGGCTGCGCTTCTCCATCGCCGCCGCCAAGGACCACGACGTCCTCATGATCGACGAGGCGCTGGCCACCGGCGACCGCAAGTTCCAGAAGCGCTCCGAGAACCGCATCCGCGAGCTGCGCAAGGAGGCCGGCACGGTCTTCCTGGTCAGCCACAACAACAAGTCGATCCGTGACACCTGCGACCGCGTGCTGTGGCTGGAACGCGGCGAGCTGCGGATGGACGGGCCCACCGACGAGGTGCTCAAGGAGTACGAGAAGTTCACGGCCAGGTAGCCGCGCTTCCGCAAAGGAAACGTCAACTCCCGCTCCCCGCAGGAATCTTGACGGCAATCGGTGTGTTGTTGTGATGCGCGAACGCCCCCCGCGCGGCTCGATGACCGGTACAACGTAAGCTGTACCGGTCCCGAAACGCGGCACATGGGGCGATAATGCCCGACACCCTCAGCCAGGGCTGCCGCACGGGCGGCCGGGCGGCGTGTCCGAAATAGTGTGTATTGCGTAGGCAGTGTAGAACGGGAGATGTGACGGCAATGGCTACGGAAACTCCCCACCTCCCCGAAGCATGTGCCGGTCACGTCCCGGGCGGCCGCCCGTGACCCTCACCCCCGCGGCGCGCGCCGCCGACACCGAGCGCGGCACGCTCGCCAAGGCCGCCGGCGAGAACTTCCCGGTGGCCCCCTTCTTCCTCCCACGGGACTGGCGCGCCGACCTCATGGCCGTCTACGGCTTCGCCCGTCTGGTCGACGACATCGGCGACGGCGACCTGGCCCCCGGCGGTGCCGACGCCCGCCTCCTCGGCGTCCCCGACGAACGGGCCGGGGACCGCCTCGTCCTCCTCGACGCCTTCGAGGCCGATCTGCGCCGGGTCTTCGACGGTACCCCGCGCCACCCGATCCTGCGCCGTCTGCGGCCCACCGTGCGCCGCCGCTCGCTGACCCCCGGGCCCTTCCTCGGACTGATCGCCGCCAACCGCCAGGACCAGTCGGTGCGGCGCTACGAGACCTACGACGACCTGCTCGCCTACTGCGAGCTGTCGGCCAACCCGGTCGGCCGGCTGGTCCTCGCCGTCACCGGCACCGCCACGCCCGAACGGGTCCGCCGCTCCGACGAGATCTGCACGGCCCTGCAGATCGTCGAGCACCTCCAGGACGTCGCCGAGGACCTCGGCCGGGACCGGGTCTACCTGCCCGCCCAGGACATGAAGCGGTTCCACGTCACGGAGGCCGACCTTGCCGCGAAAAGCGCTGGCGCGTCGGTGCGCGCCCTGATTGCCTACGAAGCGCAACGCGCCCGCGATCTCCTGGACCAGGGCGCCCCCCTGGTGGGGAGCGTCCACGGCAGACTCCGGCTGCTGCTCGCGGGGTTCGTGGCGGGGGGAAGGGCGGCGATCCGGGCGATCGCCGCCGCCGATTTCGACGTACTTCCCGGCCCGCCCAAGCCCGGCAAGGTCCAGTTGCTGCGCGAGGCGGGCGTGACTCTGCGAGGAAAGGGGTGATCCGGACGGTGGAGCCAGAACCCGCGTCCGCACCGGTACTCGCCGCCTACAGCTACTGCGAGACCGTCACCGGACAGCAGGCCCGCAACTTCGCGTACGGCATCCGGCTGCTGCCCACGCCCAAGCGGCGGGCGATGTCGGCGCTGTACGCCTTCTCGCGCCGGGTCGACGACATCGGGGACGGCCCGCTCGCCGCCGACGTCAAGACGGCCCGGCTGGAGGAGACCAGGGCGCTGCTGAGCCGGGTCCGCGAGGGCGCGGTCGACGAGGACGACACCGACCCGGTCGCGGTCGCCCTCACGGACGCCGCCCGGCGCTTCCCCATCCCGCTCGGCGGCCTCGACGAACTGATCGACGGCGTCCAGATGGACCTGCGCGGCGAGACCTACGAGACCTGGGACGACCTGAAGGTCTACTGCCGCTGCGTGGCCGGTGCCATCGGCCGGCTCTCGCTCGGCGTCTTCGGCACCGAACCCGGAGCGCGCGGCGCCGAACGCGCTCCCGAGTACGCCGACACCCTCGGCCTCGCCCTCCAGCTCACCAACATCCTGCGGGACGTGCGCGAGGACGCCGAGGGCGGGCGCACCTACCTGCCCGCCGACGACCTCGCCAAGTTCGGCTGCTCGGCCGGGTTCAGCGGGCCGCGGCCACCGGAGGGCTCCGACTTCGCGGGCCTCGTGCACTTCGAGGTGCGTCGGGCCCGCGCCCTCTTCGCCGAGGGCTACCGGCTGCTGCCCATGCTCGACCGGCGCAGCGGCGCCTGTGTCGCCGCCATGGCCGGCATCTACCGCCGGCTCCTGGACCGCATCGAACGCGACCCCGAGGCCGTGCTGCGCGGCCGGGTCTCGCTGCCCGGCCGCGAGAAGGCGTACGTCGCCGTGCGCGGCCTGTCCGGCCTGGACGCCCGGCACGTGACGCGCCGGACGGTCAGGAGGCGCGTCTGATGGACACTCCGGTCCAGGGTGACGCCACCGGGGAGACACAGCGGGCAACCCCGCGCCGGCCTGCCGCGTCCCTGACGGAAACGGCCGGCCGGGCGCCGCTCACCCGCCATGGCCACCGCGCGGGGAAGGGCGCACGATGACCCACGACAACGGCACGCGGTCCGAGGGAGCGCTCTCGGACGTCACCACGCGCCCCGGCGGACACGCCGTCGTCGTCGGCGGCGGGCTGGCCGGTGTCACCGCCGCCCTCGCGCTGGCCGACGCGGGTGTCCGCGTCACCCTCCTGGAAAGCCGGCCCCGCCTGGGCGGACTCGCCTTCTCCTTCCGGCGCGGCGACCTGAGCGTCGACAACGGTCAGCACGTGTACCTGCGCTGCTGCACCGCCTACCGCTGGTTCCTCGACCGCGTCGGGGGCACGGCGCTCGCTCCGCTGCAGGACCGTCTCGACGTACCCGTGGTCGACGTGACCAGGCCCGAGGGCCGGCGCCTGGGCAGGCTGCGGCGGGACCCGCTGCCGGTGCCCCTGCACCTGGGGCGCGGCCTCGCCACGTATCCGCACCTGCCGCTCGCCGACCGGGCCCGGGTGGGCCGGGCCGCGCTCGCGCTGAAGCGGCTCGACCTCGCCGATCCGGGCCTGGACGCCCAGGACTTCGGCAGTTGGCTGGCCGCGCACGGGCAGTCGCCGCGTGCCGTCGAGGCCCTGTGGGACCTGGTCGGGGTCGCCACCCTCAACGCGGTCGCGGGCGACGCCTCCCTGGGGCTGGCCGCGATGGTGTTCAAGACCGGTCTGCTGTCCGACCCGGGCGCGGCGGACATCGGCTGGGCCCGCGTGCCCCTGGGCGACCTGCACGACAAGCTGGCCCGCGAGGCGCTCGACGCCGCGGGCGTCCGCACCGAGGTCCGTACCCGCGTCACCTCCGTCCTGGCCGACGACGACGGCGGATGGCGCGTCCAGGTCCCCGGCGAGCGGTTCGACGCGGACGCCGTCGTCCTCGCCGTCCCCCAGCACGAGGCGCACGGCCTGCTCCCCGAGGGCGCCCTGGACGACCCCGGCCGACTGCTGCGGATGGGGAACGCGCCGATCCTCAACGTCCACGTGGTCTACGACCGCAAGGTGCTGAACGCGCCGTTCCTCACCGCGCTCGGCACCCCCCTGCAATGGGTGTTCGACCGCACCGACGCCTCCGGTCTGAAGGAGGGCCAGTACCTGGCCGTGTCGCAGTCGGCCGCCCAGGACGAGATCGACCAGCCCGTGGCCGTGCTGCGGGAGCGCTACCTGCCCGAGCTGGAGAGGCTGCTGCCCCGGGCCCGGGGCGCCGAGGTGAAGGACTTCTTCGTGACCAGGGAGCGCACCGCGACGTTCGCCCCCGCCCCCGGCGTCGGACGGCTGAGGCCCGGCGCCCGCACCAAGGCACCCGGCCTGTACCTGGCCGGAGCGTGGACCGCCACCGGGTGGCCCGCGACCATGGAGAGTGCGGTCCGCAGCGGTGTCGGTGCGGCGGGCGCCGCGCTCGACGCCCTGGGCCGGTCCCGCGACGTCCTCCCCGACTTCTTCGAGGAGGCCGCGTGAGAACCGAATCGCGTGGCACCGACCGCACCCCCGGTACCGCAACTGGAGGAGAGACTGTGCCCCCGGCCCCGGCGGCCGACCGACGGACCACGGTGGACGTGACCGCGCTGCTGGAGCGCGGCCGGACCCTGGCCACGCCGGTCCTGCGGGCGGCCGTCGACCGTCTGGCGCCTCCCATGGACACCGTTGCCGCCTACCACTTCGGCTGGATCGACGCCCAGGGCAACCCGGCGGCCGGCGACGGCGGCAAGGCCGTCCGGCCCGCCCTCGCGGTGCTCTCCGCCGAGGTCACCGGTGCCGCGCCCGAGACGGGTGTGCCCGGCGCGGTCGCCGTCGAACTGGTCCACAACTTCTCGTTGCTGCACGACGACCTGATGGACGGCGACGAACAGCGCCGGCACCGCGACACCGTCTGGAAGGTGCACGGCCCCGCCCAGGCCATCCTGGTCGGCGACGCCCTGTTCGCCCTGGCCAACGAGATCCTGCTGGAACTCGGCACCGTCGAGGCCGGCCGCGCCACCCGCCGGCTGACCACCGCCACCCGCGCCCTGATCGACGGCCAGGCGCAGGACATCTCCTACGAGCACCGCGACCGGGTCAGCGTCGAGGAGTGCCTGGAGATGGAGGGCAACAAGACCGGCGCCCTGCTGGCCTGCGCCAGCTCCATCGGCGCGGTCCTCGGCGGCGCCGACGACCGCACCGCCGACGCGCTGGAGAAGTACGGCTACCACCTGGGCCTCGCCTTCCAGGCCGTCGACGACCTGCTCGGCATCTGGGGCGACCCGGAGGCCACCGGCAAGCAGACCTGGAGCGACCTGCGCCAGCGCAAGAAGTCCCTGCCGGTCGTCGCCGCCCTCGCGGCCGACGGCGCCGCCGCCGAGCGGCTCGGCGAACTCCTCGCCGCCGACGCCGGCAGCAGCGACTTCGAGAACTTCTCCGAGGAGGAGTTCGCGGCCCGCGCCGCCCTCATCGAGAAGGCGGGCGGACGGGACTGGACCGCCGAGGAGGCGCGTCGCCAGCACACCATCGCCATCGAAGCCCTCGACGCCGTCGACATGCCCGGCGCGGTCCGGGACCGGTTCACGGCGCTCGCCGACTTCGTCGTCGTACGGAAGAGATGACCGGTATCGGTCGAACCGCCCTCGCGTAGTCGCCGGCCGGTGCCCCGGGCACCGGCCGACGGCGGACCCACAGCAGACACGCACACTGCACGAAGGGGAAGCCATGACAGCGACGACCGACGGAAGCACCGGGGCCACCCTCCCGCCCCGCGCAGCCGCGGCCAGTGAAACCGCCCGCACGATCCCCGAGGCGGCCGGGGTGCAGGAAGCCGCCGCCCGCGCCACCCGGCGCGCCACCGACTTCCTGCTCTCCCGGCAGGACGCGGAGGGCTGGTGGAAGGGCGACCTGGAGACCAACGTCACCATGGACGCCGAAGACCTGCTGCTCCGCCAGTTCCTCGGCATCCTCGACGAGGACACCGTGCGGGCCGCCGCCCTGTTCATCCGCGGCGAGCAGCGCGAGGACGGCACCTGGGCCACTTTCTACGGCGGCCCCGGCGACCTGTCCGCCACCGTCGAGGCGTACGTCGCCCTGAGACTGGCCGGCGACCCGCCCGACGCGCCGCACATGGCGAGGGCCGCCCGCTGGGTCCGCGCCCGGGGCGGCATCGCCGCCGCCCGCGTCTTCACCCGGATCTGGCTCGCCCTGTTCGGCTGGTGGAAGTGGGAGGACCTGCCCGAACTGCCCCCGGAACTCATCTGGTTCCCCACCTGGATGCCGCTGAACATCTACGACTTCGGCTGCTGGGCCCGGCAGACCATCGTGCCGCTGACCGTCGTGTCGGCCAAGCGCCCGGTCCGCCCCGCCCCCTTCCCCCTCGACGAGCTGCACATCGACCCCGCGCAGCCCGATCCGGCCCGCCCGCTCGCCCCCGCCGCGACCTGGGACGGCGCCTTCCAGCGCATCGACAAGGCGCTGCACGCCTTCCGCAAGGTCGCCCCGCGCAAGGTGCGCCGCGCCGCGATGAACGCCGCCGCCCGCTGGATCATCGAACGGCAGGAGAACGACGGCTGCTGGGGCGGCATCCAGCCCCCGGCCGTGTACTCGGTCATCGCCCTGTACCTGCTGGGCTACGACCTCGAACACCCCGTGATGCGCGCGGGCCTCGAATCGCTGGACCGGTTCGCGGTGTGGCGCGAGGACGGCGCCCGCATGATCGAGGCGTGCCAGTCCCCGGTGTGGGACACCTGCCTGGCCACCATCGCGCTGGCCGACGCCGGTCTGCCCGCGGACCACCCCCAGCTCGTCAAGGCCGCGGACTGGATGCTGGGCGAGCAGGTGGTGCGCCCCGGCGACTGGTCGGTCAAGCGGCCCGGACTGCCGCCCGGCGGCTGGGCGTTCGAGTTCCACAACGACAACTACCCCGACATCGACGACACCGCCGAGGTCGTCCTCGCGCTGCGCCGGGTGCGGCACCACGACCCGGAGCGGGTGGAGAAGGCCATCGGCCGCGGGGTGCGCTGGAACCTCGGCATGCAGTCGAAGAACGGCGCCTGGGGCGCCTTCGACGTCGACAACACCAGCCCGTTCCCCAACCGGCTGCCGTTCTGCGACTTCGGCGAGGTCATCGACCCGCCGTCCGCCGACGTCACCGCGCACGTCGTGGAGATGCTCGCCGCCGAGGGCCTCGCCCACGACCCGCGCACCCGGCGCGGCATCCGGTGGCTGCTCGCCGAACAGGAGGCCGACGGCTCCTGGTTCGGCCGCTGGGGCGTCAACTACGTCTACGGCACCGGCTCGGTGGTACCCGCCCTGGTCGCCGCCGGACTGCCCGCCTCGCACCCGGCGATCCGCCGCGCGGTGGCCTGGCTTGAGTCGGTGCAGAACGACGACGGCGGCTGGGGCGAGGACCTGCGCTCCTACCGGTACGTCCGGGAGTGGAGCGGCCGGGGCGCCTCCACCGCCTCGCAGACCGCGTGGGCGCTGATGGCCCTGCTGGCGGCGGGGGAGCGGGAGTCCAGGGCGGTGGAACGCGGTATCGCCTGGCTCGCCGCCACCCAGCGCGAGGACGGCTCCTGGGACGAGCCGTACTTCACCGGCACCGGCTTCCCCTGGGACTTCTCCATCAACTACCACCTGTACCGCCAGGTCTTCCCGCTCACCGCGCTCGGCCGGTACGTGCACGGGGAACCCGCCGTCCTCGCCCGGCACACCGCCGGCCGGACCCGCGCCGAGGCGAAGGCCGGCTGATGCCCACCCCCTCCGCCCCGGCACCGCTGCTGATCGCCTGCGCGCTCGGCATCGAGCACCTCGCCCTGCGCGCCGGCGACCGCGGCGGCGACCGCGGCGGCGCCGACGGGCCCGTGACCGTGCTGCGCACGGGCATGGGGCCCCGGTCGGCCGAGCGGTCCGTCACCCGGGTCCTGGCCGACCCGGTGCTCGCCGGCGCCGCCGTGCTGGCCACCGGCTTCTGCGCGGGGCTCGCCCCGGGCATGCACCCCGGTGACCTGGTGGTCGCCGAGGAGACCCGGGACCCGCGCGGTACGGTCGGCTGCGTCGGCACCGACCGGCTGGTCAAGGAACTCGCCCGGACACTGCCCGGACGGACCGTCCACACGGGGCCGCTCACCGGCTCCGACCACGTGGTCCGCGGCCCCGAACGCGCGGACCTGCTCGCCACCGGCGCGATCGCGGTGGACATGGAGTCCGCGGCCACGCTTCTGAGCGCTGTCCGCACCGGCGCGCGCCCGGTTGCGGCCGTCCGGGTGGTCGTGGACGCTCCAGAACACGAGCTCGTCCGGATCGGCACGTTGCGCGGTGGAATATCGGCTTTCCGCGTTCTTCGTTCCGTCCTTCCCGCTTTCTACGAATGGCACCGTTCTTTGCTGCTCCCCAGGAGGTGAGCCAGATGGCCATGCCACTGCGCCAGTCCATCAAGGTCGCTACATATTTGGCCGAACAGAAGCTCCGCAGACGGGACAAGTTCCCGCTCATCGTGGAGCTGGAGCCCCTTTTCGCCTGCAATCTGAAATGCGAGGGATGCGGCAAGATCCAGCACCCGGCCGGCGTGCTCAAGCAGCGCATGCCGGTGGCCCAGGCCGTGGGAGCGGTACTGGAGTCCGGTGCGCCGATGGTCTCCATCGCCGGCGGCGAACCGCTGATGCACCCGCAGATCGACGAGATCGTGCGGCAGTTGGTGGCGAAGAGAAAGTACGTCTTCCTGTGCACCAACGCGATGCTGCTGCGCAAGAAGATGGACAAGTTCACGCCCTCTCCCTATTTCGCCTTCGCGGTGCACATCGACGGGCTGCGCGAGCGGCACGACGAGTCGGTGGCGAAGGAGGGCGTCTTCGACGAGGCGGTGGCGGCGATCAAGGAGGCCAAGCGGCGCGGCTTCCGGGTCACCACCAACTCGACCTTCTTCAACACCGACACCCCGCAGACCATCATCGAGGTGCTCGACTTCCTCAACGACGACCTCCAGGTCGACGAGATGATGATCTCGCCCGCCTACGCCTACGAGAAGGCCCCCGACCAGGAGCACTTCCTGGGCGTGGAGCAGACCCGGGAGCTGTTCAAGAAGGCGTTCGGGGGCGGCAACCGCAGGAAGTGGCGGCTCAACCACTCGCCGCTGTTCCTGGACTTCCTGGAGGGCAAGGTCGACTTCCCGTGCACCGCGTGGGCGATCCCGAACTACTCCCTCTTCGGCTGGCAGCGCCCCTGCTACCTGATGAGCGACGGCTACGTGCCCACGTACCGGGAGCTGATCGAGAAGACCGACTGGGACAAGTACGGCCGCGGCAGGGACCCCCGGTGCGCCAACTGCATGGCGCACTGCGGCTACGAGCCCACCGCCGTGCTGGCCACCATGGGATCGCTGAAGGAGTCCCTGCGCGCCATGCGCGAGACGGTCTCCGGGAACCGGGAGTGAGGGCATGAGCGCCGTATCCCTCGGGCTTCCCGGCGTACCTCCCCGGCCGGTCGCCGAGCGGCGGGCGTCGCGCCGCATCCAGGTCGGGCCGGTCGCGGTCGGGGGCGGCGCCCCGGTGTCGGTGCAGTCGATGACGACGACGCGTACGTCGGACATCGGCGCCACCCTCCAGCAGATCGCCGAACTGACCGCGTCCGGCTGCCAGAT